>NZ_DBFEGU010000154.1:0-22780 GCF_048329335.1 Eggerthella sp.
GCCACGGGCTCGTCGGCAGCGGGTTCGCCGGCCAGCGCCACCGCCGGCGCGGCCGCCATGGAGGCGACCATGGTGAACCCCGCGAGGGCAGAGATCGTGGCACGACCGCGTTGCGTCGTTGTTTTCATTATCGTACCCCCTACTCTACCGTGAACATGAACTGGGTGTCGTACTGGCAGACGCGATCGGCGCCGTCGGGCGTGATGCTGGTCGTGCGGATGTCCAACAGGTAGGCGCCGGCCGCGGGCGGCGTGAAGTCCATGCGCCAGTACGTCCAGTTGTCGGCGTTGTTGTCGGGCGTGTCCACCACGGTCCACGTCTCGCCGTGATCGAAGGAGAATTCCATCTTCTTGATGGGCTCGTCCCATGCGTCGGCGAAACCCTCCAGATGCACGGTCTTCGCCTCCTCGCCGGACAGCACGATGCCGGTGGGATAGTTCAGCACGCCGCTGTTGGGCTTGGAGTAGATCTCGCCCGTGCGGTCGTCGGTGAACTGGCCCACGTACAGCTCGGCGTCGATCTTGTCGTCGGGCACCGTCATGAACGTGAGGTTGGAGATGCGCTTCGTGAAGTTGCCGCCGGACGTCTTGTTCACCCAGATCATGCAGGGATAGCCCTGCGAGTTGGGCAGCAGCTCGCCGTCCATCTTCGTGACGATGACCGCGTCGTTCTCAAGCAGCCAGTCGATGCCCATCTTCGCGTAGTCGTACCCGTCGCTGCCGATGGGGCTCACCACGTTGGCGCCCGATTTCGGCTTCGCGTAGTCGATGATGGCCTTCAGCGGAATGCCCTCCACCTCGCTCTGCATGATGGTGGCCTGGCCCACGCCGTTGATGGTGCAGTCCATCTTCATGACCTGCTTCACGGTGCCGAACTGCTGCTCCATCTCGGGAAGCGTCATCTCGACGGGGTTCTCGCAATCGCCGTCGATGGAGATGACCCAGTTCTCGTAGATGGACTTATCCTGCTTGGAATCGTCGGTCAACCACTGGCTGGGCTCGTCTTTCACGGTCTTGAAGATGCGGTTTTCAGCCGGCGTGACCGTGGTCTGATCGTAGGAGACCGAAGCCTTCAGCTCGTCGGCCTTCACGTCGGTGATGCCCTTGTACAGGTCGTACTTGACCTCGTCCCAGCGATCGAACACGCCGGTGTCGGGGTTGATGTAGTGGCACGACTGGCAGTTGCCGTCGTCGTCGTTCAGGAACATCGTGCTGTTCATATGCAGCGTGTGAATGGCATCGGCCAGCTTATGCCCCGAATACGAGTCGGAGTGGCACGCGATGCAGTTCTGATAGCCCTGCTCGGTGGGATACCCGAAGAAGATCAGGCGATGGTACGTAGGCAGGCTCATCAGCGCGTTCTCCAACGTGTGGCACGATGTGCACCCGCGTTTGTCGGCATCGAGGTACGTATTGTTCCATCCCAGCTCATCGGCAGGGACCGGTTGCACGAGGTTGCCGTTGCGGTCGGTATAGCGACGCGGCGCCTTCGCCTTCGCGTTGGCCTCGTTCTTCTCGGTGTTCTTGTAGAAGCCGGGGAGCGCGGCCACGTTGTCGATGAAGCGGCCTTCCGTGGGGAACCCGCTGTACGCCGCCAACTCGTCCACGCCGTCGCCGGCCTTCTCGCTTGCGGCGCTTTCCGCCTTTTTCTCAGGCGCTTTCGCGTCGTCGTTCGCGGCCTTCGGGCTGCAGCCCCATGCTGCGAACGAAGCCACTAGCGCAATCGCCAGCAGCACAACCAGTACTTTCGTCTTGCTTGGACCGTGCGAGCACGATTGCCCGCTCATGATGCGTTTCATTGACCCTCCTTTGACAATGGAATCGGCCGTGCCCTTCCGAAATCCTCCTTCCCCTTCGCCCTCCGTCACTCGTCGTTCGAGCGGCGACGCCTCCGCGGACCGTCACAGTCGGCGATAGGCGTGCGCCGGAAGTCGTAATGCTCGATATAGGTCTTGTCCAGCAGGGACTTTTCATAGAATCCCACGCCCCGGTTATACTCAGCAGCAATGTCGTCCGGGCTTTTGCATTCGTCGCGCAGCGCCCCGTCCTCACGGTAGTATCGGTGAAGGGCTTCGGCGCAGCGCTCCCTCACATAGGTTGCGAACACATCCTCGAACTCGTCCGAGGCCACGAAGAAATGGCGGATCCCGTCATCGTGCTGGCAAAGGAAACCCTGATCGAGCAGACGGGCGAAATCGCTGCGCGCACACGGATACGACACGTCGTAACGCTGCGCGTGGATGCCGTAGGTGAATTCCGCATTGCTGTGTAACACGGCCTCCAGCAGCACCTCCTTCTGACGGAAGTTCATGCTCTCGTCGGAATCGATGATGATGCGAAAACGTTCTCGACGGCGCGCCATGCCGTCCAGTTTGGTCATGAACCATCGCTGCCCCTCGACGAGCATCTGCACCGCCCGCTCGAAGAAGAGCGTCCAATCGCAGAAGCCATCGCACGGCACCACCAGCTCTTCGGGCACAAGGGGCGAATCGCAGACGCGATCGTCGTCATCAAGCGGGAACAATAGCTTGACGACGGGAACATGCGCCGAGAAATGATAGCCGGCACGATGCAGCACGATGAAGTACAGCAAATAGGCAAGAACACCGTTCCCGGCAGAGAACAGGTGGAACGCCTTGAAATAGCAAAGCGCTATCAAAGCATCCACTAAAGTATGGCCACCGTCGGGCGCGCACACGTGAGCGCAGAACGACTCCAGCGCCTTCGCGCGCAGCTCATCCGCCGCGCTCTCGCCACAGCCCTCGATCTCGCGCACCTCCTTGATGGAAATGCCTTCGACGAGCCGTTCGTGCAGACGCTCGATGAACGCTACGGTGAACGGCCCCTCCCGGTAGTCCTCGATGCTTATCAGTATCTTGCCGGCATTCGATACCAGCAGCTCGATGCCGTTGGCGGGCTCGCGCGCCTGCACGCACACGCGCCTGAGCCTCACCGCGTCGAGCTCGGCGTTCTCCAGACGAACCGCGCGCACCACTTCGTCGGCCGCAAGGTTCAACTCGAAGTGACCACCCTCGGGATGGCTCAAAATGCTCCCGTAATGCACGGCCAATCCCTCGTTAACTTGGAACTCTTCAAGCAGCTTGTTCAAACGCCAAGTGGGGGCGTACCAGTTGCCCGAAACGGATCGAACGTCGGCCGGCCCCTCCGCAACCGCCTCGAAGGGGACGGGCAGCACGCGGCCTTGGCATCGGCGCAGGTTGTTGAGCGCGAACCAACACAGCGACAGGTCCTCCTGACGCACGTTGAGCTCGGCCGCCAACGACTCGAGCGTCGGCGCCTTCTTCGCAGCCAGCGCCAAAGCGTTGCCCAACAGCGAGAAATCGTCCATTATGAGCTTCTTCATCATGAGCACCCCTCCCGGCCCTCACGTGCATGTTCGCAGATGCGGCGCATGCACTTCAAGGCATCGAGACGCGACTAGAAACTATTTACCACCGGACGTGAAAGGGCTTGCGTTTCGTGGAAAAGCGAAAAGCCCGCGCGCTGGGAAGCGAGCGGGCTCGAATGTCCGCGGCCGCGAGAGCGAACCGCATTTGGTCAGGTATTTCGTTCGTTATCGTAGCGCATATAACCGGGCACCCTATCCACCTTGCGCATCTCCACCAGGTCGCCCGCGCCGTAGCGGACGTACAGCGCTCCCGCCCCCTGGGCATCGGAGTACGCAAGATGGACCCAGCCGACCCCGTTGCCGCTCTCGTCTTCCAGCACGTAGATGTTCGGATCGACGGTTTCCTTGAACGCGCCTTTGACATGCGCGCCCGGAGCCTTCGACGCTTCCCACGAGGGCTCGCCGTCGAGCGTCTGAAATGCGATGGTGCCGATGCCGTCCCGGCCGGGATCCCCCTGATAGGTGCCTCTCAGCTCGAACCCTTCGTCGATGCCTCGTCGCATGGCGTTTGAATCGCCCACGGCATTCGCAACCGCGAAGATGCCGACCAGCAGCAACGCTCCCGCCACGCCTATGCCAACGCGCACGAAAAGCTTCTTGCGTTCCATGGGGCACCTCCGCGACCGAATTCCAAACCGGCTTTTCCGCTGGGGCTTCTCTGCGGGTCAGTTTACCATGCTTCGCTACACGGCCGCCAGCGCCTGGTCTATGTCGGCGACGAGGTCCTCGGTGGCCTCGATGCCGCACGACAGCCGGATGAGGTCGGGCGTGATGCCCGCGGCCGCAAGCTCCGCGTCGTTCATCTGGCGATGCGTCGCGTTGGCCGGATGCAGCACGCAGGTGCGCGCATCGGCCACGTGCGTGGCTATCTGCGCCAGCTTGAGGTTCGCCATGAACGTCTCGGCCGCGGCGCGCCCGCCGGCCACGCCGAAGCTCACCACGCCGCTGGCGCCGTTCGGCAGGTACTTCTGCGCCAGCTCGTATTGGTCGTCGCCCGGCAAGCCGGGGTAGCGCACCCAGGCGATCTTCGGATGCGCGGCCAGATGCTGCGCCAACGCCAGGCCGTTCTTGCTGTGCTGCGCCATGCGCAGGTGCAGGCTTTCCAGCCCCAGGTTGACGAGGTAGGCGTTCTGCGGCGACTGGATGGCGCCGAAGTCGCGCATGAGCTGGGCCGTCGCCTTCGTGATGAACGCGCCGCCCAAGCCGAAGCGCTCGGTGTACGTCACTCCGTGGTAGCTCTCGTCGGGCTCGCACAGGCCGGGGAACTTGTCGGCATGCGCCGTCCAATCGAACTTCCCGGAGTCCACGATGGCCCCGCCCACGCTGGCGCCATGGCCGTCCATGTACTTCGTGGTGGAGTGCGTCACGATGTCGGCGCCCCACTCGATGGGACGGCAGTTCACCGGCGTGGGGAACGTGTTGTCCACGATCAGCGGCACCCCGTGCGCGTGCGCGGCGGCGGCGAAGCGCTCGATGTCGAGCACCGCCAGCGCCGGATTCGCGATGGTCTCGCCGAACACGGCCTTCGTGTTCGGCCGGAACGCGGCCTCCAGCTCCTCGTCGGTGCAGTCGGGCGAAACGAACGTGCATTCCAGGCCCATGCGCTTCATGGTCACGGCCAGCAGGTTGTACGTGCCGCCGTAGATGGCCGAGCTGGCTACGACATGATCGCCCGCGCCGGCGATGTTGAACACGGCGAAGAAGTTCGCAGCCTGGCCCGACGACGTGAGCATGGCCGCCGTGCCGCCCTCGAGCTCGGCGATTTTGGCCGCCACGAAGTCGTTCGTGGGGTTCGCCAGACGCGTGTAGAAGTACCCGGCCTCCTCGAGGTCGAACAGGCGGCCCATGTGCTCGCTCGTGTCGTACTTCCAGGTGGTGGACTGGTAGATGGGAATCTGGCGCGGCTCGCCGTCGCCGGGACGGTAGCCGCCCTGTACGCAGGTGGTGCTGATGGATTCGCTCATGGATGCTCCTTGTTGCGGGATTGCGGATTGCGCTCTTGCGATCCGGCTCATTATGCCATCATGGTTTACGCGACGGTAGTTCTATCTTCCGATAGCATGTTATCGATAATTCAGATAAACCGGTCATCTGATTAGAAGGTATCATGATACAGACCGTTACGACCGGCACCAGCGTGCCCGCGCGATACCGCGACGATCTACGAAATGCGAGGTTTCCCATGCCCATCAGAATCCCCGACTCCCTGCCCGCGACCGAGGTGCTCGAGGGCGAGAATATCTTCGTGATGACCGAGTACCGCGCCATGCACCAGGACATTCGCCCGCTGAAGGTGCTGCTGCTCAACCTCATGCCCACGAAGATCGTCACCGAGACGCAGATCATGCGCAAACTGTCGAACACCCCGCTGCAAATCGAGGTGAGCCTGCTGCAAACGGCCAGCCACGAGGCGAAGAACGTGTCCGAGCAGCACCTCGACACGTTCTACACCACCTTCGACGAGATCAAGGACCAGCGCTTCGACGGCATGATCATCACCGGAGCGCCGGTTGAGCTGCTCGACTTTGAGGACGTGGATTATTGGGACGAGCTCGCGCGCATCATGGACTGGTCCGCCACGAACGTGCACTCCACCTTCCACATCTGCTGGGGCGCGCAGGCCGGCATCTACCACCATTACGGCATCCCCAAGTACGAGCTGGAGAACAAGCTGTTCGGCGTGTTCGACCACGAAGTGGTGAAGCCGTCGTCGCCGCTGGTGCGCGGGTTCAACGACTCGTTCCGAGCGCCGCACTCGCGTTACACCGAGGTGCACGCTGCCGACATCGAGGCGCACCCCGACCTCGAGCTGATCGCCGTCTCCGACGAGGCCGGCGTCTACATCGCGAAGAGCACCGACAGCCGGCATTTCTTCGTGTTCGGCCACCCCGAGTACGACGCCGACACGCTCATGGCCGAGTACGAGCGCGATATCGCGAAAGGCCTGGACATGCCGCTGCCTCGCCACTACTTCCCGAACGACGATCCGACGCAAGCCCCTCGCGTCACCTGGCGCGCGCACGCGCAGCTGTTGTATACGAACTGGTTGAACTATTATGTGTACCAGACCACGCCCTACGATTTGGCGAAAGTAGGCACCGAAGAGGACAGCGTCCATGAGTGACTCCCGGCGCAAACCGCGCTACATCCTGCGACCGGTGGTGACGCCGGTCGCAGGCGCGCAGCCGACTAAGAGCGCGGCTTCGAAGTCCGAAGCGTCATCCGACCCGTTCCTGCGCCCCGCCCAGGAAGACGACGACGGCTACGACCCGTTCAGCGACCGCCCGCCAACCCCCGAGCCGACCTTCCAGGAAGACCCTTGGCGATAAGAGAACTTCCTCTTTCATTTGATCCTCAATTATGCTCTTTTTTCAGCTGTTTTTTATGCTATAATATCGGCATAGATAGCAACCGGAGAAAACCGAAAGGAGGAATCGCCATGCCCCTCACAGTCAAGGCATCGGAAGCCCGCGCGCAATTTCCGACCATTGCAAAGCGCGTGTATGAGGACAATATCGAGGTAACGGTCATCAAGGGAAGCAAACCCTATGTAAAAATCGTTCCCATCGACGACAATGCCTCGGACGGCGAGAATGGAACCATGTATTTAGATGCATACTTGGAAGCTGCGGACGAGTACCGCGATTTGTTTGAGGCTCTGTCGAAATGAGCGGGCGCGATCCTTCTCCCATACCCAAGCATATCGTGCTCGCCATTCATGAAGACCAACTGAAACGTAACGGAGGAATGCCAGGAGTTCGCGACGAAGGGCTTCTTGATTCGGCTCTAGCTCAGCCTTTCGCCTCTTTCGGAGGACAAGATCTTTATCCTTCCGTGCATGAGAAAGCGGCTCGATACGGCTACGGGGTCATCAAGAACCACCCCTTCGACGACGGAAACAAGCGAACGGGAACGGCTCTCATCATCGCCTTCCTACACGGTAACGGAGTAAAGTTCAAGCCTCGTACGCAGGACTTCTTCGACACCGTCATCGCCGTCGCGAACGGTACTATGAGTTACGACGAGCTTGTCGCCTGGATCGAGAAGCAGATCTAGCGGGAACAAAACGGGGGGCGCTTCAAGTCGAAGCACCCCTCGCCTCTTTTAGTTCCAACCGAGGAACGTGTCGACGTCCAAATCCTCGAAGGTCGTGATGAACCGCTCGGCCTCGGCTGCCAGCTGCTCGCACGTGCCCGAGATATCGCAGTCGTAGATGCCGAGCGTGCGGTAGTTCGCGGCTTTCAGCGTGCGCACGGCGTACACCGAGTCCTCGACGCCCCAGGTGGCGGCAAGCGGCGTGCCCATCGCCTCGCGAGCGTGATCGTACACAGCGGGCTCGCGCTTCGAGGCGCCCACGTCGTCAACCGACACGATGGCGTCGAGGTACGGCGCGAACCCGCAGCGCTCAAGCCCGGCCTGCAAGTACGGCTGCGGGCTGGACGACGCCACACTCATGCGCACCCCGCGCTCGGCCAACGCCTGCACGAACTCGAGTGCTCCCGGCCGCGCCAGAGCGCGCTCGCGGTAGAACTCCAACATGAGCTCGTCCATCATGGCGACCACCTCGTCACCCGACGAACCCAAGCCGAAGCGCTCGTGGAAGAACGCGCCGCACTCGGGAATGGTCATCGCGGTGAGCGCATCGATTTCGGCCGCCGTCAACGTCACGTTCGCACGCCGCGCCAAACCGGCTTCCGTCTCGCGCCACACCATCATCGAGTCGATCAGCGTCCCGTCGCAATCGAAGATCACGCCGATGCGGAATGCGTCCATACGATACCCCCTCAAGGCATGCCGAACGCCGCTAAACCGGCGCCCGGCGAATCGTCTTCTTGTTCCACGAAAGAGTATCAGAAACTTCGCATCCGAGTTTGACCAGGGTCTTGATTTTGCCCAGAGTTAACGCATCCGAGTGCGAGACAGCTACCCAAGATCCTCCACCAGATCGATCAGCTCCTGATGGGTATGGACGTCCAGCTTCTGGTAGATATGCTTCACGTGCGCTTTGATGGTGTTGTACGACACGCATAGCTCGTGCTGGATGAACACGCCCGTCCTACCGCGCGCCAGCAAGTGCAGCACCTCGGTCTCTCGCTTCGTGAGCCCCTTCTGCTGCGAGAGGACCTCGCACCGCTCGTCAACGGTCAGAGCCCTCTCCTCGGAAGCATCGTCTTCATCTGCGCTGTCGACCAAAACAGGCGGAACGCTCTCGCGCACGCCGTTGATGGTTTTCTCGAAACTGAAGTGCTGCAGAAAAACCGACATGGCAACGACAAGGCAAAACACGATACCAGCCACCGCCAGAACCACCACCTGCACATCGCTCGTCCAATAGTGGTTCACGAAACGGCCGGCATTGGCTCCTAGGATGACGCCAATGGCATGCATCGCGGAGCCCCAAGCGAAAACCGAAACGGCACCATGCATGTTGCGCCGGGCCAACGCCGTGAGCACGATCCACTGGAACACGTCGAACGCAGCGATCCCGCAGCTGATCAAACCGTTCGAGATGGAGAACCGAATCAAGTCCGAAGCGGGAACGAGCAGAAGCCCCGCGATCGCAAGCAGCGCGGCCAGCTTCAAAAGCGCATCGGTCGTCAACCGGCGGGGAGCAAGGCATGCGACAACAAGGACCACCGCCAAAATCGCGAGGCTCCAGATCGACGTGGCAGGAATGCCCCCGGTTTCTCCGAACGTGAGCATGAAGCCCTGGACCGCGCTGAACAGAAGGAGGCAGACGAATAGTTGATGGCCGAACGGCAAGAACGACGAAGGCTGCGTGATGGCCATATCGTGCGGCGATTCGTCGCGAGAAAGCCGTGCCATTGTTTCCGAAGCAGTCGGATTCGCCAACAACGCAGCTCCTAGCAAGAGGGCTGCATGGACGGCAAGCGCAAACTCCGAATAGCCCACCGCAATCGCCTGTTTCGCGCCGGCGCATGCCAGCAATCCCGTCACGATGCAGATGGACGCGAGCTTCGTCGGAACAGAGCACAGGGCTATGCCCACCAGGATCGCGCACGCACCCTCGGCAACGGATACCAGGCAGGCGCCTGCCAGCATGACGCCCATCGATCCCAGCCGATCACCCGCCCACACGAGCAGCGACCCTCCCGCAGCTCCGAAGATCGCAATGCCCATGAGCACCTGCCTGCGCAACGCACGCGGACGACGCACCGACACGACGGCGACAGCCACCAGCGCGGCGCCGTTCGCTAACGTACACAGCTCTCGAATGAAGGAAAGCTGCGTGTCGTACAGAGGAAACAGATGCACGTTCAGCGACCAACTGCTCAACGTCAGCAACGCCAACGCAAGGCCCTGCGCAAACGAGAACAAGCCCGCCTTCGGCGGCGCGACCCCCTCGCCGTTCTGCTCCCGTGATCTCAACATGCCCGTATTGTAGCCGAAACACTCCATCTGGTTAACCGGCGTAAGAAGCTTTCTACCTGGGGTTACCCAAAAATTACCCACTGAGGGTGATGAAGTTTGCCCACGGCGACCCTAGGATGCACCCTCGAACCGCCGCAGCGCGGAGCACCGCCTGCACAACTCGCGAACAAGGGAGGGACCTATGAGCACCAAACATGCACAGGGCATATCTCGTCGAAGCTTCCTCGCAGGAACAGCCTTGGCAAGCACCGGAGCCGTTTTGGGACTGGCCGGATGCGCGCCGAAGGAGAACAAGGGCGCCGAAGAAGCGAACGCTGAAACGGGCAGCACATCGTCCGATTGGCTGGGCTCGGAGCCGACCGTTCAGGAAAGCGACATCGTCGAAACCATCGACACCGAATTCCTGATCGTCGGCGCTGGCACAGGCGGCCTGTTCGCCGCATGCGCAGCCGGAGAAGAGGGCATCGAGACGTTCGTTCTGGAGAAGTACAACGGCGGCGTCGTGCGCGACGACGTCGGAGGCGTGAACTCTCGCCTTCAGCAGGAAAGCGGATACACGATGGATCTGCAGGAGTACCTGCTCGACATGAACCACTACGCCGCAGGCCAATGCAATCTCAACCTTCATAAGACGTGGTACGAAAAATCGGGCGAAACCATCGACTGGTACGAGACCGTGCTCGACCAGTACGGCGTGAAGCTCTGGCATGAAGCCGCCGAAGAAAAGCACGAGACGAACTACAAGCACTGGGCAACCGGTCATTCGCCCGCCTGGCCGGAAGATGGCTCGCTTAACGGATTCACCGTGCTGTCCGATTACGCCGAGAAGACCGGCCATGTGACGTTCCGCTACAACACGCCCATGGTCAAGTTGGTTGTGGAAGGCGACAAGGTGGTCGGCGCCATCGGCAAAGGCGAGAACGGATACATCCAGGTCAACGCCAGCAAGGGCGTGCTGGTATCCACCGGCGGCTACGGCATCAACGTCGACATGCAGAAGGCGCTGCAGCCGCATACCACCAGCCTGTATGGGTTCAACTCCGCGCAGCCGGGTTGCGAAGGCGACGGCATCAAGGCCTGCCTGTGGGCGGGTGCGAAGATGGACGATACGCATTCCAGCATGCTGTTCGATCGCGGCGGCCTGCCGGCCGACTCGCTTGGCGGAGCCGATTGCGGCGTAGGCACGCTCTTCTGGATGGGAAGCCAGCCCTGGCTCAAGGTGAACCTGAACGGCGAGCGCTTCTGCAACGAATCCGGCACGTACGACTTCGTGCTGCACTCCGACGCCCAGCAGCCGGGTTCCATCCACGTCACGCTCTGGGATGCCGATTTCGCCACCTACGCCGAGCAATTCGACATGCACGGATGCTCGCGCCTCTTCCCCTTCGACAACGGCGCCGCGCCGAACATCCCCATCCAGGCGGTTATGGGCATGAACGAAGAGCTGGCGGCCAAGGGCTACATCCAAAAAGCCGACACCTTGGAAGAGCTGGCCGGGAAGCTCGGGTTGCCCGCCGACGCGCTCATCGCCACGGTGGAGCGCAATAACGAGAACTACGATAATCAGGTCGACCCCGATTTCGGGAAAGAGCCGTTCCGTCTCTCACCCGTGCGAAACCCGCCGTTCTACGGCATCCGCAACACCGGCATGCTGTTGTGCACCATGGACGGGATCAACATCAACACCCAAGGCCAGGCGCTGCGCGCAGACGGCAGCGTGATCGAGGGTCTGTACGTGACCGGCAACGACTCGGGCGGATACTACTCCATGACGTATCCGAACCTCTCGACCGGCAACGCCTGCGGCCGCACCGTCACGTTCGGCCGCATGATCGCGAAGAACCTGGCGAAGTAGCCGACCCCCAAAATCCCCTCCCCTCCTGAAAGGCCCGATCGACGCGCATGATGGCGTCGATCGGGCCTTCGCATTCGCTTGGACGGGAACAGCTGAAGAAACCAGGGGGTCGGCTCAGCCTTACTTCACGCCGTACTGCTCGTAGTAGGCATCCAGCGCCGCCTTCACGTCGTCGTCAATGACCACGCGCCCCTGCACTTCGCGGTTGTACAGGCATTCGGTCACCTCGGCCATGCTCACGATGGACGCGACGGGGAAACCGTACTTCTCCTGCACTTCCTGCTGCGCAGTCACTACGCCGCCTTTGCCCACTTCCATGCGGTTGAGCGACACAATGAGGCCCTTGACGTCCACATCGGCCGCGCCCTTGAGCACGGGATACGTCTCATCTATGGACTTGCCGGACGTGGTGACGTCCTCCACCATGATCACGCGGTCGCCGTCGTGCAGCTCGCTTCCCAGCAGGTTGCCCGCATCGGCGCCGTGGTCTTTGACTTCCTTGCGGTTGGAGCAGTAGCGCGCTTCCTTGCCGTACAGCTCCTGCAAGCCGATGACCGTGATCACCGACAGCGGAATGCCCTTGTACGCCGGCCCGAACACCACGTCGAAGTCCAGCCCAAAAGTATCATGGATGGCGCGCGCGTAATACAAGCCCAAGCGGTGCAGCTGCTCGCCCGTCACGTAGGCGCCCGCATTCATGAAGAAGGGGGACTTCCTGCCGCTTTTCAGCGTGAACTCGCCGAACTTGAGCACTTCGCTTTCAACCATGAACTCGATGAACTCTTGCTTGTACTGCTCCATGAGGGGTCCCTTCCTTCTCTTTCACCGCGCAGCCGCGCGCCCGCTGCGAACCATGATACTAGAAAGCGCCGACCGCCGGGACGTGGGCGCAAAATGCAACCCATGACAATTTTGGGCGGCCTTTCAGCCCCCTTGCGCCGGATCGTCGAGAAGCGGATCGGCATATGCCCAGCTCGCAAGCTTCTCGAGGCGCCCTGACTCCGAGTTCTCCATGGGAAACATTGTCATGGGCGCCGTTTTGCGCCCAAGGCGGCGAGCATCTCGCCCGCCGCCGTCGACATGTCAGATCCCGCGCCCCCTACCCTTGCTTCCCCAGCAGCTCGCGCACATGGGCGCTCGATGTCCTCAAGCGCTCGGCGGCCGCCTTGATGTCGGACACGTTGTCAACCGACGCCGCCTCGGCCTCGCGCGCCTTCTTGCCGAAACCGGCGGGGCGCTTCGACAGCGCCTTGCGCAGCGTTTCGGCGTCGGCCTTGACCTGCTTCTTCTCGTCTTTCTCCAACTGCTTTCCAACCTGGCCGAGCGCCCGGTCCACCTCGTTCAGCAGACCCTGCGCCTCCTCGCGCGCCAGCATGGCCTCGCGTCGCTCGCTGTCCTGCGCGGCGTACTGCTCGGCATCGCGAATGGCGCGCTCGATGTCGTCGTCGGACATGCGGCCGGAGTCGTCGATGGTGATGGACTGCGCCTTGCCCGTGTCCAGATCCTTCGCCGACACGGTGAGGATGCCGTTCGCGTCGATGTCGAACGTCACCTCGATCTGCGGCACGCCGGCCGGCGCGCGCTTGATGCCCTTCAGCTTGAACATGCCGATGGACTTGTTGTCCTTCGCCATGGGGCGCTCGCCCTGCAGCACGTGGATCTCCACGCTGGTCTGGAACGCGGCGGCGGTGCTGAACACCTGCGAGTAGTGCACCGGCAGCGTGGTGTTGCGCTCCACGAGGCGCGTCGCCACGCCGCCCACCGTCTCGATGGACAGGCTGAGCGGCGTCACGTCTAAAAGCAGGATGCTGTTATCGGCCTTCACCAGGCCCGTCGACGTGCCGGACAGCGTGGCACCCTGGATAGCGGCGCCCATGGCTACGCACTCGTCGGGGTTGATGGACGCGGACGGCTCCTTGCCCGTGAGCTTGCGCACATGGTCCTGAACGGCCGGAATGCGCGTGGAGCCGCCCACCAGCAGCACGCAGCCCAGCTCGGACGCGGCGATGCCGGCGTCGTTGAGCGCGGTCTGCACGGGACCCGACGTGCGCTCCACCAGATCGCGCGTCATGTCGTTGAACGCGGCGCGCGTGAGCGTGGCCTCGAGGTGCAGCGGGCCCGACGGGCCCTGCGCCAAGAACGGGAGGTTGACATGCGCGGTATCGAGCGACGAAAGCTCCTTCTTCGCCTCGCGGGCCGCCTCGGTGACGCGCTGCATGGCCGCCTGGTTGCCCCGCAGGTCAACCCCATGCTCGCGCTTGAAGGCGTCCAGCAGGTGCGCAGCCACGCGCTCGTCGAAGTCGTCGCCGCCCAGATGGTTGTCGCCCGACGTGGCCAGCACCTCAATGACGTCGTCGCCGATCTCGATGACCGACACGTCGAACGTGCCGCCGCCCAGGTCGTACACCATCACCTTCTGCGGCGTGCCGTTGTCCAAGCCGTAGGCGAGAGCTGCAGCCGTGGGCTCGTTGATGATGCGCAGCACGTCGAGGCCTGCAATGCGCCCGGCGTCCTTCGTGGCCTGGCGCTGCGCATCGTCGAAGTACGCGGGCACCGTGATAACCGCCTGCGTGACATCCTGGCCAAGAAACGCCTCGGCATCGCGGCGCAGTTTGCGCAGGATCATGGCCGACAGCTCCTGCGGCGAGTAGGGCTTGCCGTCGATGTTGGCGCGCCAATCGCTGCCCATGCGGCGCTTGACCGACTCGATGGTGCGGTCGGGGTTCACCGCCGCCTGGCGGCACGCGATGGTTCCCACCAGGCGCTCGCCTTCCTTCGAAAACGCGATCACGCTGGGCGTGGTGCGCTCCCCTTCCGCGTTCGGCACGATAACGGGCCGGCCGCCCTCCACCGTAGCCGCGCAGCTGTTCGTCGTTCCTAAGTCGATGCCGATCGTTGCCATGAGTGCGTCCTTTCGGGTTGAGATTGCATAGGTGCAAGTGCGAAAACTCGAATCACCGGTAGTTCGTAGCGTCAGCGAGGGTTTCCGTGGTGCCCGAGATCGTGGGGAGGGCGAGGGCGTGGCGTACTTCGGTACGCAAGCCCTCGGACTCGCCGCGAGATCGGGCACCATGGGAAGCCGCAGCGTCGAGCGGTTCCGACGGCCGGCAGGCCGCCGGAACCTAAAACGGCATCCCGCACAGCCGGCACAACGAGGGGCCCAGGCACCAGATGCCGCAGCAGAGGATGCTGGGGTCGATGCCCATGCTGAAGCCTTGCGATTGGCTTTCCTGCTGGTAGGTTTGGCCAGTCTGCTGGAACTGCCGCTGCGCGCGCTGGTAGTCCGGGTTGTTCGGATCCATGCGCACCGCGCGCCTGATCTGCTCGAGCGCCATCAGCGTGTTGCCCGCCGCGTCGTTGGCCAGCGCGCTGAGGTAGTACCAGCGGGCCGAGCGGCCGTCGCTGGTCACCGTGTTCAGGATGTCCAACGCCTGCTGACCGCGCCCGGCGTTGATGGCGTCGATGGCGTTGCGCATCTGTACGTTGTCGCCCGCGGCCGCCTCGGGATGGATGGGCTCGCGGCTGCCGTAACCTGCGCCGCCAAAGCCGAACAGGTCGTCGAAGTCGAACCCGAAGCCGCCCGACCAGCCGTACGGCCCCTCGGTCCCGTAACCCGAACCGCCCGCGCCCTGCCCCTGGCCTGCTCCGCCGCCTGCTCCGCCGTATCCCGCGCCGCCTCCGTAGCCCGCGCTACCCTGCGGCCCGGATGCCGCCCCGGCGCGACGGTCGCGCGCCGCGTACTTCTCGGGGTTGACGATGCGGTCGTACGCCTCGTTGATCTTGTTCATGCGATCCGCCGCCGCAGGATCGTTCGGGTTCAGATCGGGATGGTTCTCGCGAGCCTTCTTGCGGTACGCCTTCTTCACCTCGTCGGCGGACGCATCACGGCTCACGCCCAGCACGTCGTAGGGATTCTCAACCACGGCGCTTCTCCTTATCGTTTTCCAACGCGTAGTACTTCTGCCACACGCCCGCGTACACCACGCTGCGCAGCAGGCGCAGGTCGCGCTCCAGCGGCAAGCGCTCGAACGCCTCGGCCACGCCCGCCGCCAGCAGGTGCAGATCCTCGCGCATATCCTCCGCGCTCATATCCATAGCAACCAGCGGGTTATAGCTGCCCGATGCCCGGTCGTCCTCGTAGTCCATCACGGCGTCCATCACGTACACGAACTTGCCCAGACGGGCGCCCACCGTCCGCAGGTCGTCCGCCCAGTAATCGTCGGGACGGTACACGAACAGCTCGCCCATCAGCACGCCGAAGCGGTTGGCCGCCGCATCGGGAGCGGGCACCTCGCCGCCCGGAGCGGCGCCCGCTTCGCGCGCAGCGGCCTCGATGGCTCCGATGTCGGCCATGCCCGTCTCGACGGCCTCGCAGATGCGAGGGTTCCTTTCGCGGATGGCACGGTAGGATCCGGCCAGCATGCCCGCAAACGCCCGAGCCCGCACGCTGCGATCGTCGTTCCAGTCGTCGAGGCCCTTGTAGTACGCAAGCGCCACCGTCACGTCGGCCGCATAGTCGATACATGCCGAACGCACGAACCCGTGCGCCTTCACCGGATGGGGCGCGCAGCGTCCCTCGCCCTCGCGCTCCTCCGGCTCGTACAGCGAGCCCAGCAACAGCGCCAAAAACACCAGGTCGTACGTCAGCGCCAAGCGACAGTGCTGCCCGCATCGCTCGCCGATCGCGCGACACAACCCGCAGTACGCTCGATGGTAGCGTTCGCGCTCGGCTTCGTCCAAGCCCTCCAAACGGGGCACCACGTATCCGAACATCCTCAGCGCACCAGCTTTCCCGAAAAGGCGCTGAGCGCCTGGAAACCTTCGAGGATCGCATCGAACGTCTCTTGCGGCTCGGCCGAGAACGCCCTGCCGTAACGACGCTGCACCTCGCCGTCGACGCTGGCCAACAGCGCGCGGCCTTCGTCGGTGACATGCAGCCGCAGCGACCGGCGGTCGGTCTGGCTGCGCTGGCGCTCGATGAGCCCTCGATTCTCCAGCTTGCGGCACACGGGCGAGAAGTTCGTGCGCAGGATGCCGGCGCGGTCGCTCAGCTGGCCCGCGGTCAAACCCGGCGTGCGCATCAGCTCCACCAGCACGTGCATCTGCTGCAACGTCAGGCCGTGCTCCTGGCAGATCGGCGTCATCGTATCGTGCAGTATCTTCTGCAAGTCGTAGGTGATGGCGAACAGCTCGCGCTTGAAAGCTGCGATATCCACGGCGGACCTTTACGACTTCTGCTTCGTCTCGGTCTTGCACTTCGGGCACACCACGCGCAGCGTGCCCTTGCCGCGCGGCACCGACAGCACCTGGCCGCAACCCTTGCACTTGAAGTAGCGCGTGGTCTTGCGGTTCGTCCACTTCTTGCGCATCAGCGACAGCTGCTTGCGCGGCTTCTCCACGATGCGCTCGAACGTCGCGTTCTCGCGGTCGCGGGCGGCGATGTTCTTCGAGTAGCTGCGGAACAGCGAATACGCCAGCACGATCAGCGCCACCCAAGACAGCAGGTCAAGCCCAGGAATCAGCGAGGCGAACAGTAGCACGATACCCGCAACCACCAAGAAGTTGGAGAATGTGTCGGCGCCGCGGCGCCCCTGCATCATGCCCGACAGCTTCCACTGCAACCGCTCCAGAAAACCCTTCACGCGAACCTCTTCTCCTTCATGCCTGCCTGGCCGCACGCAGCGCAAACGCGCTTCCGCGCACGACGCCGACCGTCGCACGGCCGCTTTCGATCTCTGAAGAAATATAGTATTAAAGTAAGATTATTTTTCGACCAAGACGAGCCGATGTCATCGAACTGACATGTTGCTGCCATAAAGCGCCCACAGGAAAAGGCGCTCCGCATTCGCGGCGCATCGCGTCCTTACGCCATGAACCGCCGCTCGAACTCGTCGATAGCGGACGGCCTCCCGATGAGATACCCCTGCGCCCTCGTGCATCCCGTCGTCTTCAGCGCCTCCAGTTGCTGCTCGGTCTCGATGCCTTCGGCCACCGACTCGATGCTCAGGTCGTCGCACAAAGACGCGAGGCCGCTCACCACGCGCATGGTGCGATCCGTGGCATCGATGCCCCAGATCAACGACCGGTCCATCTTCAGCACGTCGAATTCCAGCTGCACGAACAGCGACACGTTCGCGTTGTCCACCCCGAAGTCGTCGACGGCCACGCTGAAACCGCGGCCCCGCAGATCGTCCGCCACGCAGCGCAGCAGGTCGCCTCCGCGCCCGCGCGCCGACTCGGTCACTTCGATCTCGATGAGCGACGGGTCCACGCCGAAGCGCGCGACCGTTTCCGCCACCCGATCGACAAATCCCTCTTCCCCCACCGTCATGCGCGAGAAGTTCACCGCGATGGGCACTGCCGCACGGCCTTCGCGCTGCCAGCGCGCAACCGTCTCGCACGCGCGCGTCAGGGCGAAGAAGTCCACATCGGCGATCTCGCCCATGTCCTCCAACGCGGGAACGAAGGATGCCGGCTGCACCTCGATCCCCCGCTCGGGGTCGAGGTAGCGGATGAGCGCTTCGGCCCCTACCAGCGCACCGGTTTGCGTTGCCACCTGAGGCATGAGGAAGATGTCGAGCAGCCCGGCCTCCACCGCGTCCCGCGCGCCGCCGGGGCGGATGAGGTCGTTCACCGCTCCGTCCTGCGCCAAGTCGATGCCCAGATCGGTTGCCCGATGCCGCCCGATCTTGACGCGGCGCATGCGGTCGCCCGCCGTGTTCAGCAGCACGGTCGCGTCTTCGCAGCGCTCGCTCCAGGCAAGCCCCACCGAAGCGGGCAGCCCGGCCTCGGCGAAGCGGGCCGTCAGGCTGCGCGTCATGCGGTCGAACTCCTCGTATTCAAGCGGCAGGGCCACCGCGCAGAACTCGTCGTCGCCGATGCGGTACACGCCCTCGCCGAACACCTCGCGCATGGAAGAGCAGATGCGCCGCAGGACCTCGTCGCCCTCGTCGCGGCTGCGCTCCCGGTTCACCACCGCAAGACGGTCGGCATCCACCAGCACGAACCCGATGCTCTCGAACGTCCCGCAGTCGTAATCGCGATGGAACGCGCTGCGCGAGTACGCACCGGTCAATCCGTCTTTCCAGGTCAGCTCGTCAACCTGGCGCTCCGCCATCGCGCGCTTCATGCTGGCGGAGATGAACGACGCCAGGCTGACCAGCGGCTTCTCAATGATTTCCAGGCGGCCTTTCTTCGGATCGTCTGCTCCCATATAGCCTACGAGCCTGCCGTCCACTTCGAGCGGAACGACCACGAGCGACTGGATGCCCTGGACGGACAGCGCCTCGTACTCGTCGGCGCGCTCGCCGTCCTGCAGGTCGTCCACCGAGTTGATGATGACCGCTTCCCCGCGGGTGAACCGCTCGATCCAGTGATCGATCAGCGACAACGGCAAATCGGACAGGTTCTGGATCTCGGGAGACACGCCCTGCGCGCACCACTCGTAGGCGTTCCACATGCGATGGCTCACGATGTTGAAGATGTAGGTGCGATCGGCCTGCAAGAACTCGCCCACCATGCCCAACACCGCGTTGAGCGCCGCATCGAGATCGTCGTTCTCCAGAACCCGGATGCATTCGACGTTCAAACCGTTCGCGCTTGCGAGGAACTTGAACGATTCCTTCTCGCGGTCGTGATCGGTTATGTCGAACGCGATCTCGAGGCGCGCTTGCTTGCCGTTCCAGTCGATCAGCTTGTCGCGCAACAGGTAGTGATGCTTCGTGATGGGGCTCGTGTGCTCCCATTCGAGGAACGCGCCGCCGCTCGGGCGGTTGTTCGTGCAGAACGGGCAGGGGGACGTGCGGTTCTGCAGCGCGGCGTAGCACAGGTGCGTTCCGTCGGCGATGTCCTGGCCGTAAGCCTCTTTGCCGGCCTTGTTGACGAACAGCAGCTGATAGGTGTCGGGGTCGCTGATGTACACGAGCTCGGACAGTCCGTCGAGGAGCGAATCTACTGCGAATTGCACGAGCGCCCCTCTCTGTCCCCGATGTGCCAATATGCCCTCTGATAAGGCATGATTATAGAGGAAGCCCAGGTCGCTGCTAAGGGGGTAGTGTAAAACGAACGGCCCCGCACGAGGCGAGGCCGTTCGAGGGGCGTCGATGTGCGCGCAGGATCACTCCTCCACGCGGATGACGCTGGGCTCATCGCGCAGCACGTCGTCGAGCTCGGCGATCTCGGCCAGCACGTCGCGCACGCTCTTCTCGCGCGCGGTGTGGGTGACGTACACGAGATCCACCTGGCCGCTTTCCTTCTTGCCGCGCTGCACCACCGAGTACACGCTGACGTTGTGCTTGGCGAACACGCCGGCCATCGCGGCCAGCACGCCTGAGCGGTCGGCCACCTTGAAGCGGATGTAGTACTTCGTCTTGAGGTCGTCCATCGGCACGATGGGAAGCTCGTCGGTGCAGGTGCAGCCCACCAGCGGCCCCACGCCCAGCGTGACATGGCGCGCCACTTCCACCACGTCGCCCATCACGGCGCTGGCGGCCGGGCCCGCGCCCGCGCCCTCGCCGAAGAACATCGTCTCGCCCACGGCGTCGCCTGTGACGTAGATGGCGTTGTACACGCCGTCAACGGTGGCCAGCTGGTGCGACAGCGGCAGCATCGTGGGATGCACGCGCACGTCCACGCCCTCGTCGGTGCGGTGCGCCAGCGCCAGCAGCTTCACGCAGTAGCCCATGTCGCGCGCTGCGTCCAAGTCCATCGTGGTGACGTTGCGGATGCCCTCGGTGTGCACGTCGTCGATGGTCACGCGCGAGTTGAACGCGATGGACGCGAGGATGGCGATTTTCGCGGCGGCGTCGAACCCGTCCACGTCGGCGGTGGGGTCGGCCTCCGCGAAGCCCTTCTCCTGTGCCTCCTTGAGCGCGGCGTCGTAGCTGAGCCCGTCCTCCACCATACGCGTGAGCATGTAGTTCGTCGTGCCGTTCACGATACCCATGACCGAGCTGATCTCGTTGGCGATGAGCGAGTGCTTCATCGGGTCGATGATGGGGATGCCGCCGCCCACGCTGGCTTCGAACGCGATCTCCTTGCCGGCCTCGTCGGCCGCGCCCATGACCTCTTCGCCGTACGTTGCCATGAGCGCCTTGTTGGCCGTGACCACGTTCTTGCCCGCCTTGAGAGCGCCCACCACGATGTCGCGCGCCACGGTGGTGCCGCCGATCAGCTCCACCACGATGTCGATGTCCGGATCGTTCAGGATGTCCTGGTAATCCTGCGTGAAGATGTCCTCCACGCCGTGCGCGATAGCCTGCTCGGGGTTGCGCGAGCACACGCGCACGAGCTCCACGTCGATGCCGTAGTGGCGCTTGAAATCCTCGCGGTGGTTCTTCAGGATGTCGATGCACCCGCCGCCGACCGTGCCCGTGCCCACCAGTCCCAGTTTTACCGTCATGCTGCGCTCCCTTTTCCTAAATGTCTCGGCTCATCAGGTCTTCGTACGTTTCGCGTCGCGTGGTCACGCGGGCCTGGCCGTCCTTCACGAACACGATGGCCGGCCGCGGCTGGCCGTTGTAGTTGCTGGCCATAGTGTAGCAGTACGCGCCCGTGCCGAAGACGGCGACGATGTCGCCCAGGTCGGGGTGCTGCATCGGCATGTCGATGACCACGGCGTCGCCGCTTTCGCAGTGCTTGCCCGCGATGGTGACGATCTCGGTGCGCGGCTGACCCGCCTTGTTCGCGATGACCGGCTCGTAATCGGCGTGGTACAGCGCCGTGCGGATGTTGTCGGACATGCCGCCGTCCACCGCCACGTACTTGCGGATGCCCGGCAGCGTTTTCAGAATGCCCACCGTGTACAGCGTCACGCCCGCCGTGGCCACCAGGCTGCGGCCCGGCTCGGTGAGCAGGCGCGGCTCGGGCACGCCGAACTTCTCGCACGCCGCGTGCACCGCCGACGTGACCGTTTCGGCGAACTCGTCGATGGAAGCCGGCTTGTCGTCGGCCGTGTAGGCGATGCCCAGGCCGCCGCCCACGTCCAGCTCCTCTATACGATAGCCGTACCCTTCCTCGATGCGCGCCATAAGCTCCACCATGACCTCGACGGCCTCAGGGTAGGAATGCAGCGCGAATATCTGCGAGCCGATGTGGCAGTGCAGACCCGCCAGCCTCACGTTCGGGGCCGCCAGCACGTCCTTCACGCACCCGTAGGCGAAGTCGTCGCGCATGGTGAAGCCGAACTTCGAGTCCTCGCAACCCGTGCGGATGTACTGATGGGTGTCGGCCTCGACACCCGGCGTGATGCGCATGTAAATAGGCTGCACGACGCCCAGCTCGCCCGCGATCTCGGAGATGCGCTTGAGCTCGATGCGGCTGTCGATGATGATGCGGCCAACGCCCGCCTGGATGGCTTCGCGCAGCTCGCGCGGCGTTTTATTGTTGCCGTGCATGAAGATGCGCTCGGTCGGGAAGCCCGCGGCCAACGCGATGGCCAGCTCGCCGCCGCCTGACACGTCGAGGCACAGCCCCTCGTCGGCTACGATGCGCGCGGCCTCCTTGTTGAGGAACGCCTTGCTGGCGTACACGACATCGGAGTTCTGATAGCGGCTGCGGAACGCCGCGAGGTAGGTTTCCATGCGCGTGCGCATGTCCGCCTCGTCCATGACGTACAGCGCCGTGCCCTGCTCGCGCGCCAGCTCCACCATATCGACGCCGCCCACATACAGGTGGTCGTCCTTCACCTCGGCGGTCAAGGGAAGCACCGCGCCCAGCTCCATGGTGGTGCGGTTGTCCGGTTGTTTGCTCAAGTCGGCTGCGGGAAGAGACATGCGATTCCTTTCGTGCGTCCTGGGGATTCGCCTAGTCTATCATCCCCGCTCGCGCACGGCGACACCCTGATCGAAAATGTCGCAATCATCCACCCTGCGGCAGGCGCTAAACGGCTTTTGGAAGCCGGCCGAAGCGCCGCTCCATGCAGGGGGAACGTTATGGAAGGTCGACGGTTGCTTTCTAACCAACGCGCACAGATGTTTCACGTGAAACATCTTCGGATCCGCCCGCTCCCCGCGTTTCGCGCCCCATGTGCGCGTCTATGCTCCCCGCGCCTCGCGTCCCGCTCCCGCCCGCGCGTCCCTTCGCTCCCGCCCGCGCACAGATGTTTCACGTGAAACATCTGTGCGC
>NZ_DBFEGU010000155.1:0-1546 GCF_048329335.1 Eggerthella sp.
TGGAAAAACGACGTATCGAACACGGCAACCATCGGCGTGCTCGGCATGTGCTTGAGGCACGCGTTGATGCCCATGAGCGCCGCCTTGTTGTGCAGAGGCGCGAGCTCCGCCAGCTCGTCGATCTTCTGGATGACGTCGTCGTCGATAAGCACCGAGCGATCGAAGTACTTGCCTCCCTGCACGATGCGATGGCCTACCGCATCGATTTCCTCGAGCGAGTCGATGGCCTTCGTCGGCCCGCTCGTCAGCGATTCGAGGACGAGCGCCATCGCATCGTCATGATCGGCCATCTTGGCATCGATGACCTCTTCGTTCTTATCGAGGCCGTGCTTATGGAACGCCTCGGCCGAACCTACCCGCTCGCAGATGCCCTTCGCAAGCAGCTCCTGCTGCTCCACGTTGACCAGCTGGTACTTCAAGGAAGATGACCCCGCATTGATGACTAGTACGTTCAACGACCTGCCTCCTTCGGTATTCCTAAAGCATATATTCTAAGGTGGCGGCGGAAAGCTCCGCGGGCAAACGGAGGCCTGTATCGGCCAGCGGCGCGCCGCTCACCGAAAACAAGCGTCGAGGCCGTCTGCCGGACAACGGCAAGACGACCTCGATCGAAGCGTATTCGCAGGTCAGAATATTACTTCGCCGAAGGATCGCCCGAGTTCATGGGAGCGCCGCCCAGCACGTGCACGTGGATATGATGCACGGACTGCTGCGCATCGTCGTTCGTGTTGACGATCACGCGGTAACCGCTCTCGGCGATGCCCTTGAGCTCGGCGATCTTCTTCACCGTGTTGAACAGATAACCCATCTCGTCGTCGGGGATGCCGTCTCCGATGTTGTCGTAGTGATTCTTCGGCACGATGAGGGTGTGCACGGGCATCTGCGGGTTCACGTCCTCGAACGCGAGCACGCGGTCGTCCTCGTACACCTTCGCCGAGGGGATCTCCCCCGCCACGATCTTGCAGAACAGGCAGTCTTCCTTGCGCATATCCTTCTCCTTCTCGAAAGCCGGTTTTCCCCGCTAGGACAAGCTGGTGTCGCGCGCACCGTCGTCGGCGTCGGCCACGAGCTCGCCCATGAGCACGTCCACTTTCTGCTGAGCCTCAGCCAGACGGCCTTGCAGCGCCGCGAGCAGGGCCACGCCGCGCTCGTAGCTTCTCAGGCTGTCTTCCAGCTCCAGCGAATTGCTTTCCAGCACTCCGACGATGCCGTCCAGCTCGGCCATGGCCTCGCGAAACGTCAGCTCCTCGATGGGCCTGAGTTCGGTGTTCTCCGTCATGATGCATCCTCCCAATCGATGATTTCGGTGTCCACGCGCCTGGCTTGCTCCACCCGGCAGGCGAGCACGCCGTCCGCGACGGCGACGTCCACGGCCGTGCCAGGCGGCGCGGCCTCCACGCTCTTGACCACGGCGCCGTCTTCCGTGCGCGCGACGGCGTAGCCGCGCCCCAGCACGGCAAGCGGCGACAGGTCGTGCAGACGCGCGGCGGCAAGCGCCGCCTGTTGCCCGAAGCGCGGCACGAGAGCGCCGCCGCACGACGCCAGG
>NZ_DBFEGU010000156.1:0-3758 GCF_048329335.1 Eggerthella sp.
GAAGTTCAGTATGGCGTTCCGCCCGCCCGACTGGTAATCGATGCCGATGGCATCGACGGAAAGCGAATCGGGATAATACTGCATTCCCCAGCCGTATCCGAGCCCGGAGAAATCAACCCTTCCGAGCCCGCGGATCGCCTGTTCCCTCTTCGGCGCGGCGGACTTCGGGGCAGGCGCGGTCTTCTTTACCTTGCTGGGATCGGCTGTATCGCCCAACTCGCACTCGCGACGGCGGGCGATCATCTTCTGGTTGAAGGCGAGCACAGCTGCCCGGCATTCTTCGGGCCCTGCGGACGGGATAATCGGGCGCCCGCCGAGCTCCGCGATATCCTGGGGCTCCATGAGCGTGAGGTTTTGGAAGAACGTTATCGCCTCGACCTCGGAGAAGTCGGCCAGCGTGCTCTCGCAGAGCCAGTCGCGCCCGGTATCGTGGTCGGTGAACTGGTCGGCGTGCTCGATGATGAGGAAGCAGCGCGAACGCACCTCGTCGTTACTGAGCTCATGGTCCCAGTCGTCGACCAGGATGCGCGCGCCCACCGTGAACGCATCGGGGAAATACTCCTCATGCTCGCGGCGCTCATCGGGCGTATCGTCGTCCCAGTCGAGCAGCATGCCCTCGAATAGCCCGCAGGTCCCAGTGGGATCGAGCTCCATTTCGGTGTAGTCCCAGCCCAGCTCCTCGACGTTGCTGGAGGAGAGGACGTTAACGGCGGTGAAGCCGTTGCAGACGACCGCCTCCCACTCGTCGGGCTCGTATTTTTCGGCCATATCCCTATCCTTTCGAAATCGCCCTACAGCTTGATGGCGCCGGCGTCCCCGGCACCGTCCCCGCCGGTACTCCCGGCCGCCCTCTTCGCCGCCGCGGCCGCCTCTGCCGGATCGGGCTTCTTCTCGGCTCCGGCGAGCTCGCGCAGGGAGTACTGATAGCACCACTCTTTGGCTTCCCCAACGGACGCGAACCGGGGTCCTGCATCCTCGCAGGCACCCTCACCCGTCGAGATCTTCGCTATGTAGGGCAGGTCGGGGAAGGCGGCAACCTGGTAGATGTCGAACTTCGTCTCCCCGAAGCGGTACGACTCCTGTGCCGAGCCGTAGGCGCGCTGCGCGAAACGCGGCAGCGAGCACGGCCCGACATCGGGTGAATCGTAGATGTTGTCCAGGAGGATATGGAAATCGCCCGTGCTCATTTTGCCGGGCGCGTAATATTCGCCGCCGAGCTTGAACCCCTTGGCATCGTACGAGATCCCGGAGATGAGCCGGACGTCCAGATAGGCGGAGCCGTCATGATGGGAGGCCTCGATGTGGAGCTCGCCGTTCGTATCTATGATGCGGTCGATCTGGCAATCCTTGAGGACATCCGCGCTGCCGGTGCCCTGTACGAGGGAAAGCAGCGAGTCGGCGACGACCAGCCCGCGGGAGGGCCTGTCCCAGCGCTCGACCGTCCCCTTGGCGACAACGGAGATCTCGGTCGGATGTTCCGGGTCGTCGCCGCATTTCAAGTCGCGCAGCATGCGATCGAAACGGGAGATCTCGTCGAAGAGGTCGTTGTCGATGGCGTAATCAATCTCTTTCCAAACCTCATTCATAAAGAAATCGAGGGAGGACACCACATCGACATTGACACCGTCTCGGTCCGCTATATATTCGTTATAATCATCCACCGCCTCATCGGAGAAGTAATAGGAACGGTCGTAGAGGACGCGTTCCGCGGGCATGAAGAAATCCATGGCGAAGTCCTTTCGGCTGCAAACGGGGGAGGCGGGACCGACCCGGTCACCGTCATAGACCGATAGTACCCGCCCGAATCGCCACCAGCCTCAACTACAGCCCCCATTTCCCGAACGGGAAGCCTTCGTGTCAATTCCGGCATTTTGCCGCACATGTCCGACAAAAAGACCCCGGACCCGAAAGGACCCGGGGTCGATAATCTATCCGCCCAAAAACGATTCGCTAGAGACGGTGCCCGCGCTCGACCGCGTCGCCGCGGCCGCTGAGCTGTTCCTTCAGTGCGAAAGCGCCCGCGGCGAGCTTCGCCGCCGCCGCATTATCGAGCAAGGCACGGTAGGTCAGCGTATCGACACCATATGCCTCGATCCTGCATCCCGCGACCGCGCTGAGCATGGCCAAGGCCTCGTCCTGCCTGCCGAAGTGCTTGACCGCATCGGCCCGTCCGGCATCGGCGCGGCGCACGGCGATATCGCACAGGGGCTCCGACCCGGATATGGACTGCTCGAGATAGGCGAGCACGCAGTCGAAGCCATTGGATGCCGCCTCGTTGGAGACCTCGTCGAAGCCGATTTTCGAGCAGTCGAGCTTGACGCCGCCGACCTCGAAGCCCTGCCCCTCGTCGCGCCTGCAATACCAAAGGCAGGGTACGACCGCGGCCGCGTCGGCATCGAAGGTGCGCGACAGGAACGCCACGCCGTTCTCGTCCTCCCAGGGCGTGAGGGGCGTGACGTCGCGGGCGGCGTCATCCGCCGCAAAGAACGGAGACATGAACGTGTCGTCGGCGTAGGCGCCGAGCACCGTGCCGGCGCGGCTGTACTCGGTCTCGCCGAACGCGCCGTCGATTTCGCGCAGCACATCGTCCGCATCGGTGCCGGCGGAAAAACCGCGCCAGTCACGGGCAAGCGTGCCGGAGCGGCCGACGTTGTCGACAAGCTCCGAGTAGAGTCCGTGCACGGTCCCAGGGAGGTCGTAGATGTCCTCCGGGGCGATGGGCCGCCCGGCGAGCATGAAGGCCTCTCCGTCGCGGATATCCTGGTCCACCAGCGTCTCGGGGTGAAGTCCCTCTTGCGGCTCGCCCGGCGCGGTCCTTTCGATAAGCATGGCGGCGTAGCGTGCGTCCCCGCCGGCGATCTCGAGGAAGTCACTCCAGCGGTAGGTTTTCTCATCGGAAGTATCGCGGTCCGTCACGTACTCGCAATCGAGATAGGCCTTTACCGCCGCGAGACGATCGGGATGGAAATTGTTTACCCGCGCGAGGAGCTTGCGGATATCTCGGGCAGTCGTCCCATACATTTGCGAGAAATCGTTGACGATATAGGAGAGCGCGATCAGGTCGCGCTTCACATAGGGACCGACATGGACATCCGTCTCACCCGGCGAACCGAGCCAGAAGTCTTCGAAAAGATCGAGGTCGCATCCGGTGGCGACCTCCACGGCCCCGACCGCCTCGCGCCCATTGAGCCCGCGTTTCACACCGGACAGGCCTTCGAACGACCTGCCCCTGAAATAGTCCAGGAGGTCGATGCCGAGATCGGAGCACTGGATATCGGAGGCCCCCGCGATATCGAACGACCCCGCCTCGAAGCACTCGGTATACGCTCCGGTGTCATCGTCGATATCGCTGCGCAGGAAGGCGATCTGGGTCAGGTCCTCCCCATCGCGGGACACCGGCCGGAACAGCGCGATGCCGTCGACGAGGGTAGAGCAACCGACGAACTCGCAGGTATAGGCGTATCGCGGGTTGAACCCCTCATACTCGCCTCCTGTCGAGACCAGGTCGATGGTATCCATCGCGTTGTAGACGTGGCCGCCGGCGATCTCGAGGAAATCGCCCCAGCGGTACACGGTCTTATAGCCCTCGGGCGAGTACTCCACATCGGTATATCTGGAGATATCCGACTCGTTCCGTCCGCGCTCGTTCATATCCATGCACTCCAATCCAAAAAATCGGCACTCTGGTACCGAAAATGGTAGGGCCGCCCGGCCGCGATGCGGCCCGGCGGCCCATAGGGTTCCCGAACGGGAAGCCG
>NZ_DBFEGU010000157.1:0-7739 GCF_048329335.1 Eggerthella sp.
GCTTCGCGGCGAGCTGCGACACCAGCGCGGCGATGTCGGAGGGCGTCCGCCCCGCCCGCTCGATCTGCTCGCCGAGGGTGCGGCGCACCTCCCTCGCGAGCTCGGCGGTTGCCCGGAAGGGGCCCGACGAGGGGTCGGCGAAGCGCTCCTTGGCGCTCTCGATCGCCCACCCGGGCAGGTCGACGAGCCCGCCGTCCCGGCCCGTCGCGACGACGAGGAAGCCGCCGCGGATGATTTCGGTCTCGCCGTCGCGGCACAGGGTCCGGTTCGGTTTGAGCGCGGACCCTTCCTCGTCGCCTGCGCGCAGCAGCTTCACGGTGACGCCCCCATACTCGGCCAGGGTCTCGGTCTCGGGGCGGTCGAGCCCGATGGAGGCCAGGGCGCGGTCCATGTCGGGAAAGACCGTCGTCTCTCGCGGCAGGTCGCCCACGGGCACGTAGACAGCGGCGACCTTGGCGCCGCCGCGGTATCCGCCGCTTGCGATGCAGCGCGCGATGTCGGCATCGGCGGCATCGATCTCGAAATCGCATCCGGCGGCGTAGGCCCTCGCGGTCTCGGCGAGCGCATCCTGGACGTCGAGCACGGTATCGGCCGGAAGGCCCAGGTGCGGCGTGTCCTGGAGCAGGATACCGAATCCCCGGTGGTCGGCCAGCAGCGTCTTCATGTAGTAGCGGCCGATGAGATACGGCAGGGGCTCCATATCCTTGATGTTGCGCGCCGCATCGGGGCGGTCGTCGCCGCGATGCAGGTAGAACTCGACCATGGGCAGCCCGCCGGAACAGGACAGGGAGCGTTCGAGGTGGGTTTCGTACGGGTCGTATGTGACCATGTCGTCCTTGCCGTAGCGCGCCCCGGGAAGGACCAGGTGCATCCAGACCGACTCGCCCTCCTTCGCGCCGTCGCACTCGATCTGTACGTCGTCGACGAGCGCCGAGACGGAATCGGGCGCGACGCCCTCGCGCAGGTGTGCCAGCAGGTTCTCGATATCCTGCTCTTTATAGGTGCTCATGGTGGCTCCAATGGATCGGAATCGTTATTCGTGTGGGACCGCCCCGCGCGGCCCGTTGTCCAGACCGGTCACAACCGGTTACCGGCCGCGGTGGTCGCCCCGCGGGCCGTGGCCAGCGCCGCCGCCTGGGCCCGCTCGACGAGCGCCGGGAAGCTGATATTGACACCTCCGGGTCTGGACGCGCGCATCGCGGCGCCTTCGGGACCGCGCTCGGTCTTGCAGGTCGGCCCGCCGCCGGCGACGTCGCAGCGCTTCATCGAGGGGATGAAGTTGTCGATCAGCCGGTCCGGCACCGTGCCGGGGTGCCGGAAGGCGATGTTCCCGTTGGCATCCTGCTCTAGCAGGATCGGGCATCTTGAGACGACTTCCCGGCCATGGGGGTCGTAAGTCGCGCGTTCCGGATGGAACCTGGCGACCGCATACGCCCCGCGCTCCTTCCTGTCGAAGCTCAGGCCCCACACGCCGCCCTGATCGCCGGCGCATCCGGCCTCCATGTAGAAGCCCTTCTCGCACCGGTAGGTGAGCGCGGCGGCGAGCGCCGCGGCGACCTTCGGGCAGGCGTCGAACTGCCACGCGCGCATGCGTGTTTCGGCGCCGTCCCTAAACGAGAACTCGAGCCCCCGGAAGCCGCTCACGCCGAAGTGCCTGGCCTTCACGGGCTCCAGGCTGGTGCAGCCCCACACGGTCTCGACGAAGTCGGCTACCGACGTTGCGCCGTAAAGCCTGGCGTTCTCCTCGGCGAGCTCGCCTGCGTCCGCGAACGCGTCGAGGTCGCGGCAGACGAGCCTATCGTCGCGGGGTCCGTCCCCGACCGGGAAGGCGTTCGCATCGAAGGGGTGCTCGGGGCTCCACCCGCTATGGCCCCTCAGGACCTTGACGAGTCCCGAGAGCCCGTCATTCAGGTGCTCGGTCCAACCGGGCCCGGCGATGCCGTCCTCGCGCGCCGCGCGTCTGGCTGATGCGAACTCCATCATGACGTCCGCGACGACTCCCCAGCTGAGCGGGTGGAACTCGTCTGGCAGGACGGTGAGTTCCCTGGGGTCGATGGAGTTCTTGCCGTCGATCACGTTGCCCAGGTCGCGCGGGTCGATGAGGATGGAGCAGTATACCTCGTTCGGGAAATTCATCGGTTTCGCCTCCGTCGGCGGGTCGGGAAGATCAGAGCTTGATGCCGGCGCTCGGCTCGTCGGCCGTACCGCCGGACTTCGCGGCCGCCTTGGCCGCCGCGGCGACGCTCGCGGGATCGTCGGGCGCCTGGACCGTGGACATGTCGACCCCGAGCATGGCGCACGTCTCGGTGATGCTGTCGGCGTTTCCGAGCGTCCACCCTGCGAGCTCCGGGCTGCATCCGGCTCCGAGCGTCGCGAGGACGCTGCACTCGATGTCGTACAGTGCCCAATCGACCGAGGTAAGGAACTTTTCATCGTCGACCTCGGCACAGGGTTCGAAGTCCCCGGCGTCGGCTCCCTCAATGGTCTCGGCGATGAAATCGAGGCCGTGATCGCAGACGTCCGGCGAGAGCGGGTCGATATCCTCCTCGAGGAGGTCCGTCAGTGAGATGCTGGCGACATGGAACCCGAAGAACTCGCCGTCCGGTGCCGTGTCCGGGATGAACGCCGTGCCGCTGTAGATGTTGTAGAGGAAATCGTCGAGGTCGAGCGCTCGACCCATGATCTCGGCCGCATCCTTGCGGAAGTTCGCGTGGTGGCGCAGCGCTGCCGCGGCATCATGGCCGAACAGCGTCTTGACGCTATCCGGCGTCTCGAGGAGGACCGTATGGCCGGACAGCTCGACCTCGACGCAGCCCTCATGCTCGCCCGATAGGAAGGCGCCGGGCGTATCGACCCCGTAGAGGTCGAGCACGTCCAGGGCCTCGGCGGCGTTCAGCGGTTCGATATAGCTTTTCATATGCCATCGTTCCCAGTGGTCTCGAACATCAGAGATGGGCGGTGCGGGTCTGCATCGCATCCGGAGTGCAGGCATCCGCGGCGCGTTTCGCGGCGTCGGCGACGCTTGCCGGGTCGGTATGCAGCTTCGGCGAGGCATCGATTCCCAGCCGCGAGCAGGTCGCGGCGATGCTCTTGCCGTCCGCGAGAGTCCATCCCGAAAGGTCGAACAGGTCGCCGCCGAGCTCGAGGTCGATGGCCGTTTGTTCCATGTAGCACAGGACGGTATCGATCGCCCCGACGAAATCATCGTCCGCGACCGGGGCCTCGATGGCCAGGGGATCGGGCAACTCGCTGCCGGGAAGGGCATCTAAATGCTGCATATCTGCACCACGGGTCTCGATGGCGTACAGCGCCGCGTCGTAGGGGATGCCGTCCTCGCCCTCATCGACCAGGGTGGCGAGCGGGGTTTCCGTACAGTAGAACCCGTATAGCTTGCCCTCGCAATTTGAGTCGAGGATGAAAGTTTCGCCGGTGCGGACGTTGTAGATCGATCCCCACTCAGACAGGACGGGGACCATGAGCTCGCGGACCGCCCGCTCGCGGAAGCGCTTATGCTCGGCGATCTCGCGGGTTGCGTCGTCTCCCATGCCGGCGATCACCTCGTCGGGGGTCTTGAGGACCTTGTCGCCATCGGGTCCGTGCAGCACGGCATCCTCGTCGTTGTTATAGCTGTAGGAGAGATCCCCGAACGGCTCGCAGAATACGCGAAGCACATCCAGCGCATCCGCGGCGCTCATCGGCTCGATATAGCTCTTCATATGCCATCACATCCAAGATAACAGGGAAGGGCGCCCGCGGGACAGTGCGCGGGCGCCCTTCTGGTGCGGGTTGCGGAGGTCGCGGGCGCGCTGCTAGAGCTTGGCGGCCTGCGTGGCCTCGGTGCCCTGCTCGGCGGTACCGTGGGCCGCGGCGACTGCCGCGGCGGCCTGGGACTGCGGGTTGGGTGCCTCGGCGCTCATCTTGGCCTTGTAGGCCTCGCGCGCGGCCTTGACGGCCTTGGTCAGCTCGAACGAGTCGACGTCGAGGGTCTTGAGCTGGTCGTTCTCGTCATACTTGAACAGATGGACGGGCATGTCCTTCTTGACGGTGACGGTGGTGCCCTTGCCGTTGGCGATATCGGACTCGGTCCAGGGCTTGCGGAAGGTCTTGAACTTGTAGCCGGAGATGTCGATGCTATTCATGTCCGTCCCCGTGGGGATGGTGCAGAGGACGGCAGGCCAGGTCTCGGTCTTCGTGCCGTTCGTGATCACGATGTCCTCGCCCTGCGCGTTGGTGACGCTGCACCACTTTGCGGGAAACTTGATGCTGACCTCGTTGTCGTACTTTTCCTGGTCCATGGCGGTACCTTTCTTCCTGCCCGTCGCGCGGTGGGCGGCGGGGCGTTGATTTGCTACGAATGTACCCTCGGGAACGGTGTGCGTATAGATAGTTTCCCGAACGGGAAGCGGCTCGAGGCCTCCGCGGCGGCGCAGTTCATCCGCTACCTCGCGCAGCCTGGAGATATCGCCGATGACGGGCGCGGCGAGCTGTTCTTTGGGAATGAACCCGTCGAGTGCGAGGATCGCCACCGCGCCGGGCAGGGCGAGCACCCCGGTGAGCTCCGCGCTCGCGTCCGAGTAGTAGAAGTGGATCGGGTATTTCAGCACGACGGCCGCCTCCGGCACGTTGATGCCGAGCTCGTCTACCGCGCGGCGGATGGCGGTCCTGACCTGATAGGAGAGCTCGGAGGGCAGGCCGTCGGTGGCGATGGAGGGCTTGCCCGCGTCGTACTTGGTCGCGAACAGGCTGAAATCGGTGAGCTCGCCGTTGCCGTCGGGGTAGGCCGAGCGAGCCATCGTGGAGGACTGGTTGATATCCCTGAACATCATGGCGGCCGCCCCCTACAGTTTCGCGGCGCGTGCGGTGCCGCCGGCACCGTCGTCGGCGCTGAGCGCCGCAAGAGCGCTGGCGGCATAGGCGATCTCGGACGGTGCTGCGGGCTTCTCCTGGGCGACACGCCCGCGCCACTCGGCCACGGTCTCGCCCCCGATCTCCTCGAACGAGTACTCGTCGAGCAGCGGCCAGTCGCCGCCCTTGTTGACATAGCAGGTCTCGCACAGGTCGACATAGCCGTTGTTCACGGCGATCTCGCCGTAGCGGTTGAAGTCGAAGCAGGAGAGGAGTTCGCCGTCTCCTCGGTTCATGAGGTTCCAGAACTCGGAATCGTCGTTGAGGACGGTGTACGCATAGTTCTCCTGCGGCGTCGAACGCTCGAGGCAGGTCTTATGCCACTGGTCCTCGACATACATATCGTCATAGAGGTAGTCGAATACGGGCAGCTCGTCTGCCTGCGCCACGAGGTTCATGAGCTCGTCGAGATGGTCCAGGGGCTCGCCGTAATCGATAGCGGCCTGGATATGGGCCAAGTCCCCTTCGGGAAGGAGCGTGAGCTGCATCGCGAGGACGTTCAGCTTGTCGAGCCGGCCGTACTCATCGAACACCTGGGGGCAGCGGAACGGCAGCCCATCGTAGTCGGAGATATAGGTCTCCTCGTGCTCCGCGTCGACGAGCCCGTGGCTACGCAGCCAGGGCTCGATCTTGTCGGGATCAATCGGCAGGTGCATCCAGGTATCGCGAAGCTCTCCCTCGCTGTAGTAGCCCCAGTTGCCCACGCAGACGTCGAAGCCGTCGCGGAAATCGTTATTTGCCATACAGATCAGCTCCACAGGACAGATGGCGGATAGGTGCTTGGCGTCGATGTTATCCGCGCCGCATGTGCGGCACCACGGTGTTTCCCGAACGGGAAGCCCCCTATGCCGCGTCGCATCGATGCATCGCTCATTGAAACCTCCGATAGTCAGGTTTCGCGTTTAAGGGATTGTCCGTCCTCGCGGCGACCGTAATCCCGTGAAGAAAAACGCTTTCCGAACGGGAAGTGCTGAAATCACCGGGCGCCCGATGGGTATGAGTCCAGAGATTCTGCTACATACGATGAGGGGGCTGCGATGGAAGACGCCGCGGTATATCGCCATTGGACGGACGCCGAGCTCGAATTGCTCGCCGACAGGTCGCTTGCCGCCGCGGACGTGGCCGCCGCGACGGGGCGGACCGAGATGGCCGTGAGGGCGGCGCGCTCCCGCCGAGGTATCTGCCGGACCAGGTGGACGGCAGACGAGCTCGGCCGGTTGCGGGACTACGCCGCGTCGCCCAAGCAGATCGCGGCCGAGACCGGCCACTCGCTTTCAGCCGTGTACGCGAAGCGTTCCGAGATGGGCCTGCCTTCCCCGGCGGCTATACGCATGGCAGCCCGCGAGGCGGCCGCGGCGACGGCCGGGCGGGCGGCATCGGTCCAAATCGGCCTGCGCCCCTGACACCGCCCCGAAAACCTGTCAATGCCTGACGCCGGTGTTTCGCGCCATACCCTTGACCTGTTCGGGCTGGTAGTCATAGAGGAAGTCGCTGAAGCCGTCCATGGCGTGGTCGCGGCACCACTCGCGTACCGCATCGGCGGCGGCCTTAGAGCGCTGTTCGGGATCGAGGTCGGCACAGCAGTTGCCGAGAAGTTCGGCATATTCGTCGATATCGGCATCGGTGAATATGAGCGCATCGACGTCTCGACCGTAGCGCATGGCATACTTCCCCTTGAGCGCCGCATCGAGGGCGAGGCCGGTATCCCGCGTCAGCTCCTCGGCGAAGATCTTCACGGCTTTGGAGGTGTCCATGTAGCGGACGTCTCCTAGGCCGCGCGAGACGGTATCGAAACACCGGTTCTGCATGTGGTGGAACCCGGTAATGAGGAGACTCTGCGCGAGCGCGCAGTCGCTGACGCCCGCGGCGGAGCCCTCGGTCGCGCGGATCAACCCGACGGCGCGGGACATCGCATCGAACAGGCCGCTGTTGGACCGCAAGCCCTTCGCCGCGGAGACGATGAGGGCCTGCTTCGCGACGCTCATCCCGTCCCGGTTGCACAGCAGGGCGTCGATAGCGCCGCCGCGATGGTAGTTCTCCACCGATTGGAGTGCGTCGGCGAGCATGTCGCGGGTGAGGGGGTCGTCGGGCATGGCGGGGTTGTCGAGCCTGTAGAAGGCCGGTATTGCCTCCGTCGTCTCCGGGACGGAGAGCGGCAGCGACAGGATCGCTCCGCGGATCGCCTCGGCCGCCGACTTCCTCGCGCTGTCGCTCAGACTGTCCTTCTCGAAGGAATACGGCAGATTCGGTAGGTATTCATCCTCGACCTGCGAGAAGACGGCCCCGCCGGGGAGCACCATGTCCGCGACATAGTCGGCGCGGGAGACGTCCCCGATAACGCCACCCTCGCCCTCGACGAGTTTTCCGGTCCTGTCGCACGACAGGCTGCGCCAGGAGAAGGAATAGCCGCTAGGGTAGTCCGGGTCCTCGACAAGGGAGGCCTCGAGGAACTTGACGGGCTCGCCGTCCTCCTTGAAGGCCCAGAGGGCATAGGCGCTCTCGCACTCGTCGGGACCGAACTCGGGATCGTTCGGCGTGAGCTCGATATCGTAGTCGTCCATATCTATGCTTCCCTCTACTGTGCGCGGCGGGGACGGTAATGCGCGCCGCTAGGTCGCGCCGTGCGCGCGGCGGCGTCCTTGGCGCGGTCGATGGCCTGCGCGCGCTCGAGCGCGGCGGCCCGCTGTGCGGGCTCCCTCTTCTCGGCCTCGCAGGTGATCGTCCAGAACGGATGCGTGACGGATGCCGGGCCGTTCATGTCCATGACGGTCGCGACGTTGCATCCCGCGCACCAGGCCTCCTGCTTGCGGTCGTAGACCGCGGCGCCCTCATAG
>NZ_DBFEGU010000158.1:0-14486 GCF_048329335.1 Eggerthella sp.
GTGCACAGCAGCGTAACGCCCAGAGCGATCCAGCCTATGATGATGGAAGCGTTCACGTATCCGAAGGAGCCGGCCGTCAAGTTGCCGGTGAGGCCATGGTACACATCCACGAACACGGGCAGAATGACGATGACGGTGAACAGCAAGATCGCCGACATGACGCACAGCAGCGCAGCCGGGTAGGCGATCGCGTTCTTTATCTTGGCGTACAGGCGATCTTCCTCGTCGTAGTATCTCGCCAAGCTCCACAGCACGTTCTCTAAGCGGCCCGCGTGCTCGCCTGCGCCCGCCATGTCGACGACGTGGGAGGGGAAGCATCCTGAATCGTCCATAGCGAGCGCCAGGGGCTTGCCGACGATGAGTTCTTTGTATACGTCGTCGCACGCGCGTTTGAACGCGGCGTCTTCCATGTTCTCGCCCAGCAGAAAGACGGCTTCGTCCATCTGGATGCCGGCGGAGTGCATGACGGCGACGCTTTCGCAGAAGGCGGAAACAGCGCTGCTCTCAAGCATCTTCGTGGCCATGTCCTACGCGCTCCTTTTGTCTCGTGCTGCTACGTGTATCGTCATAATCAGTACGTGTAGAGGTCGGTGTACGCGATTCCGTCTCCCACGTAGCTCGACCCGCTTCCGGCCGCGAACGTCGTATCGATACGCGTCCACGTGTTCTGCTTGATATCGATATGGGCATCGACCCATGTGCCGTCAATATACACCATGTTCCAAGCGTGGTATATATTATCGGGCGATACGTACCCGGTGATTATCTTGCAGGGGATCCCTTGGCTGCGCAGCATGGCGGCCGCCAAGGATGCGTAGTCGAAGCAGATTCCCGAGCCGTCGGCGATGCACGAATCGGGATTGGGAAGGTAGCCCGTCGCATCGGCAAGCCGAGCGGCTTTGTCCTCGTCGTATGCGATATTTTCAACGATCCAGTCGTAGATCCCGCGCACCACGTCGCCCTCGTTCTGGGCGTCGGCGGACAGGTTGTTCGCCAATTGCGTGCTCTTGCTGGACGCGTCGTAGTCGCAGTAGACGCTCGGTCGGATGAACGGTTGGAATTCGTCAGCCAGCGTCACAGGCTGGTCGGCGAGCGAGTACAGCTCCGAATACCGTTGTCCGGTAGTGTTTTCCCAGACGGTGAACGTGTACGCGCCGCTGCCTTGAACGAGAGGGCATGAGATGGGCGTGCCGTCGCTGGGCAGATCGAAATAATACTGCGTTTCCGAACCCTCAAACGAAACTTGGAGCTTCAAGCGGGTTGATGCAGTTGCCGAGACGGCCACGTAGCCTTTCGCCAGGTTTGAAGCGTCGATGCTCACGCCGTTTTCGCCGCCGGCCGCCGCTTGGTCGAACGGGGAGAGCGCAAGCTCCGGCCGCTCGTAGGCCGGGCCGCTCGTCTGGCTCTGGCCGCCTGAGGGGTTCGAGGTTTTGCCGACCGCGTCGTTTTCGCTACATCCTCCCAGCGCGACGAGCGTCGTCGCCAGAACCGCCGCGCACGCGCTGCGGACGATCGCACGCAGCGTGCGGGCGCGCCGATGTTGCGGCGTGCAAGCTCCGTCGCGTCGTTTCCGTCCAGCGGCTGTGATGCCGAGCAGGTGCATGCGCCCTCTCTACGATTCATTGTCTCGGAGGGCATTATACCCCTCCTTGCGCACATACCGGATACTGTTGATTTTGGCACGAAAAAGCGATTCCCGCTACGTTAGATGCAGATGCTCGTTTCTTAAACGGCCAGATAAAATGCGGATTTGGTTAACGCGTTGTCCAATTGGTGTTTTAATGAGGCCACTACTAGAGCATTTGGGGTCGCAACGTGATAGAATATAGATTGGGTTATAGACTATGCCCTTGTTCTGTATTGCAGAACGTGGTATGTCAGGTCTGTCACCTACCATAAGATAGACGAGTTTTCAGCATATTCGACAACGTATGAGCTCATCGACAAGCGCAGTGCGTCTACGTGCTTGGATCGGAACTGCGAAGCGGTTCGCGACGAACAGCCGATCCTTCCGTAGCTGGCGAAAGTCTGGGTGATAGGTATGTTGGAGAAAATGCTAGATCTTAAAAACACGTTCGAAGGCAAGTTCCTTGCCGTCCTCATGTCTGTGGTGTTGGTCATGTCGATGACGAACATCCTGGCGTTCGCAGGCAACGAAGGTCAGAAGGACGGTTCGAAAACCGAGTCCGCTCCCACCGATCAGGTGGTCGGCGAGTCCGACAAGGAAGCGGTCGACGAGGCCGTGCAGCATGGCGAGAGCGCTGCGGCCAAGGATGCCGATGCGTCCAAGACGACGCCTTCCCAGCCTCTTGTTTCGACGACGGTCGACGAAGCCGTGGTAACGTTCGAAACTCAGAACGCGTTCGTGTCCGTGAAGGATCAGCTGCTCTCCGGCACGATGCTGACCACCGAACTGCACAAAGAGCTGAGGTTTACAGCAAGCGCCGACACCGGCTTCGAGCTGGGAGCCATCACCGCGAAGAACGCCGCGAACGCCGACGTGCCCGTCACCACCCAGGACGGCGTGTCTAGCATCGCGGCCGAGTATGTCGACAGCACCTTGGTCGTGTCCGTTGTCGCCGCTGCGGTTGTCTCCGATGAGCCCGAAGTTGAAACCACGCCTATCACTAGCGATACCAAGATCGAGCCGGGCGAGGCGGACGAAAAGGGCGAACCCGAAGAGCCGAAATCGGAAGAGCCCGAGACCGATGAGCCTGAAGCCCCCGTTGCCGACGAAGACGTCGTCGAGGTCGAAGCCGACGTGAGCAACCCGGCGTTCGAGGGCTATGCCCAAGCCGGCAACGTGCTGGTGAAGGTAACCGCCGCCGAAGGCGTGCTGCCCGAAGGTGCGACCGTGCAGGCGACGCGGATCGAGCGTCAGGACGTTGTGGACGCCGTGGCCGAGAGAGTGGAGAGCCAGGGCAAGGTGCTCGAGGATGCGATCGCCATTGATGTGACGCTGCTCGACAAAGACGGCAACGAGATCCAGCCCAATGGCGCTCTGAACGTCTGCTTCTTCGACGCGAACGTCGAGGGCGAAGAGGTGGGCGTGTACCGCGTGTCCGACGATGCGTCTCAAGTCGAGACCATCGGCGCCCGCCAAGCCGACCCCGCCGTCCAAAGCTTCGACGTGGATCACTTTACTATTTATGTGGCCACGGGAAGCAATTATGCCAGTACAGGCATCAAGTTGGATTCTTCTTCAATAGAGGTAGGGGAAACGATTAAGGCTCTTGGAGAGCGGAAGTGGAACTCGAAAGGATACTCTTGGACTAGCTCTGACGCATCGGTGGCGAAAGTCGCTTTCTCAAAGGAGAATCGCGCAGACATCGTCGGTGTGAGTCCGGGTGTTGCCACGATTACCTATAGCTACAAGGTGGGCAATCGAACGTATACCGACACCGCCAAAGTGCACGTCGTTCCGTCGGTCGTCAAGCACACGGTATCGTGGTACGTCAATGGCGATGTTTCCAAAAGCACGAAGGTGCGAGACGGGGAGGTGCCCAGCTATGGAGGGACTCCTAATCGTGCAGGCGATTGGCAGTACAAGCAGTTTGTTGGTTGGGCCACAGCTCCCAACTCGAAAAATTATTTGACTGAGGGCGAGCTGCCTGCCGTAACCGAAGATGTGTCGTACTACGCTGTATTCACTTCTCAAGCCTATTTCTATTTCGTTCTTGAGGGGCGTTCGAACACCAGCACGGTTGCCAAGGACTATATGTATGCCGGTGAAGGAACCATGATCGTTCCCGATGGGTTTAATAGTGGCGACCGCTGGTATGACGGGTCAAATTTCAGCATTGCTGATTATATCGTCTCCACTCCTTCCGACGAGGCCATCCGAAATGGTATCAGGGCAGCTTACGCAGATTACTCTCCTGATTGGACGTATACCATAGACTGGACTACGCTGAGCGTTGCGGGTTCGTCGGTCGATTACCGGTATAACACCTTTGATTATGGCAAGTCGATGCATACCGACGGTGCGTTGAGCATCAATAAGGATACGACCATCGGCGTGACATACCTCACGCAAAAACCTGATGGAAGTGTGGTCACCAACTCCACCTCTCATGACAAAAATGTTGCGTTCGGGCTCAATAGCACAGTTAATACGGATGCCCCCTCTTTTGAGACCGATGGGTATACGTACAATTCTCGTGTCAACCATAATGGAGCCAGCTATGTCTTCGACGGCTGGTATCTCGATCAAAGCTATACCACTAAAGCTCCTGACAGCGTTTCCCCGTCATCGTCAGCCTCGTTCTATGCGCGTTATATCGCCAACACGAAGACATTGACGTACCAAGCCAACGGTGGCGCTTTTTCGGATGGTACTATCCAGGACAAAACGGCCGTTCAGCAAGTAGGCGCCCGTGTCTCCTTCATTTCGAATCCCTCGCGAGATGGGTATGTCTTTACGGGATGGAAAGATAAAGATACAGGAGACGTTTATTCTGCTGGTGTTTCCGGCATGATTATGCCGGATCGCGACGTTACGCTTGTCGCGCAATGGCAGGGCGTCATCCCCATCAAGCTTCTCGGCGATGAAACGAAGAAAACCTACAGTGGAACGAAACAGAGCTATACTGGGTTTACTGTTTCCGGACTTGACATGGGTAGCTATACGGTTTCTGGCGTACAAGCGCTTGCACAGGGCACCGACGTGGGGACGTATAAGGGCACCATAGACTATTCTGGGATGCGCATTTTTGAGAAATCGTCTGGCTCCGACGTTACAAATCAATTCGAAGTGGTTGAAGCTAGCGAGCCTACTTTGATTGTAGAAAAAGCCCCGATTTCGATTGTTACGCCCGATGATTCTAAGCTCTACGATGGCGCTCCGCTGATTGCTACAAAAGGCGCTGAGCTTTCGGGCTTGGTCAATGATGAGACCGCCACCCTTATTGTTATCGGAAGTCGTACCGATGTCGGAACTTCCGATAATGCATATCAAATCGATTGGAGTGGCTCGGCTAAAGAGTCGAATTACTTCATTGATGAGGAGACTATCGGCACGCTCGAGATCGCCAAGCGCCCCGTCACCGTGACCGCCAAGGGCGGCGAGAAGCAGTACGACGGCAAGCCGCTGACCGCCGCCGACACCGGCTACGACATCGGCGGCGAGGGCCTGGTCGAGGGCCACGAGGCCGACGTGGCGCTCTCCGGCAGCCAGACCGCCCCGGGCGCCTCGCCCGCCACGGTCGAGTCCGTGGCCGTCAAGGACGGCGACGTCGACGTGGCCAACAACTACGACGTCGCCACCGCCGACGGCAGCCTCAAGGTGACCAACCGCGACGCCAAGTACGAGGTGACCCTCAAGGCCAACTCCTCGACCGGCAACGTCTACGACGGCACCGAGAAGTCCGCCAAGGGCGTCGTGACCGACCGCTTCGTCATCGACGACGTCGAGTACGCGGTCTCCGGCTACGAGACCCAGGACCCCGCCGAGACCGCCGCGGGCACCTACACCAACAACGTGACCGGCGACTTCAAGGTCGAAGACCCCGCCGGCAACAACGTGACCAGCGAGTTCGCGGTCCACACCGAGGACGGCGCGCTCGAGATCCTGCCGCGCGAAGTTACGCTCGCGTCTGGAAGCGCCACCAAGATTTACGACGGAACGGCACTGGAACTTCCCGATGTGACAGTGGGCGGAGACGGTTTCGTCGGTACTGAGGCGAGCGTTCGGGCAACAGGTTCTATCACCGATATCGGTGGTCCGATCGATAACACCATTGTTGTCGAACCTGGCGAAGGGTTTATTGCCGCTAACTACAACGTTGTCTATACGGTTGGCAAGCTGACCGTTACTTCCGCCTCCATCGATCCGGATGATCCGAGCTATACGGGCATCCAGATCAACAATCCGTACGACGTGCAGTACAACGGACAAGAACAGAGGTGGATCCCTTCGGTGTTCGATAGGAACAACCATAAGCTTGTTACGGGTACCGATTACACGGTTTCCTACAGCCAGGACGTCAGGAACGTTGGCGTTGTGACCGTTACCATCACGGGCATCGGCAACTACATGGGTACGGTGGAGCGTGCGTATAACATCACCCCTGCACCTGCCGTTATCAGGGTGAACGATTCTTCGAAGGCTTACGGCGAGGCCGATCCGGGCTTTACGGGAGCGGTCGAGGGCCTGTTTGGCGATGATTTGCTGGGCGACATAGCTTACAGTCGTACGAACATCGATGAAGAGGTTGGCAATTACAGCGATGTGCTGACTGCGACGGTCGGCAACCTGAACGGCAACTACACCTACACCGTCGAGCCGGGCAACTTCTCTATCGTGCCTGCCGGTGGAAACGTCGTTACCATTGACGCGACAGGTTTGACCAAGACCTACGACGGGCAGCCTGTCTCGGTTGTCGCCGAGGCCAGCGTCGACGGCTCCGCGTTGCTATACTCTGTCGACGGTTCCACGTGGTCGGATGCCAATCCCGAGTTCACAAATGCCGGTACATATACGGTGTATGTAAAGGCGACGCATGATGGTTATGAGGAAAGCGCGCCCGTAAGTGCCACTGTTGTCATCAACCCTGCTCCCGTGACCATCGCTGTTGCCGATGCTTCCAAGGTTGCCGGCGCTGACGATCCTGCCTTCAGCGGCACGGTCGAAGGCCTTGTGGCCGAGGGGGATCTGGGCGATATCAACTACGTGCGTCCTGGTGGCGAGGAAGCCGCAGGCGTGTATGTTGGCGCCCTGACGGCGCTCTACACGCAGAACGGGAACTACAGGGTCGCCGTGCTCAACGGCACCTTCACCATCACAGCTGCTCCCGTGACGCCGCCGACCCCGCCGACACCTCCGACCTCGCCGACTCCGACGCCGCTGCCCACGCCGGGCACCGTTCCGCCGGACAGCCCGATAGCGCCCGTCGTCACGCCGATCGTCGATGCGCTGCAGGGTGCGGCCGAGGCGGTCATCGGCGACAACGAGACGCCGCTGGCTGAGCCTCGCGAAACCGAGATCGGCGACAACGATACGCCGCTTGCGAGCCATGACCATGCGTCCTGCTGGGTGCATTGGTACATCATCCTCGGCATCATCGTGACGGCCTTGTACGGAGCTTGCGTGGCGCTGCGTCGCGGGTTGTTCTCGCGCAAGCTGAAGAAGTACGAAGACGGATTGACCGGGGGCGGCGACCCCGCTCCCGGCGCTCCCTCGATCGGCGACGACGCTTCGGCGCCGATAGCGCCGAAGGGCGCTCCTGCGGGTGCGACGTTGGCTGCCGGATTGGGCGAATAGGGGTTTCATCATGAAGAAAAGCAACGTGATAGTATTCGTCCTGCTGGCCTTGGCCTCGGCGTTCTTCCTGTGGCTCTGGTACTTCCTGGGGCTCAACCGGGTGGACGAGCCGCTCGATCTGGTTTTGTCCATCGTGTGGTGGCTGGTCATCGTGGTGGCCATCGCCGTCATCGTGAAGATGGAGCGCACGCGTCGTCAGCGGGTTCGCACCGTGTACGTGGGCGACTGTGCCACGTACAACAGCGAGCAGGGCTTGGCGACTATCGAAGGCTCTCAGCCGATGTCCGAGGTGATCGCGGGCATCTTGCAGAGCTTGAAGTACGATTTCTCGCGTGCGGATTTTCCCGATAAGGATCGCTTCGTCGTGAAGTATTTCGTACGCACGAAGCAGTTCGAGGCCGAGGAGAAGCAGGGTTCCGATGCGGTCGTAGACTCTGAGCAGGCGTCTGCCGGAGCGGCGAAGCCGCAGATCCAGCAGAAAACGTGGACGGGAGAGGTGTTCATCGTGGAGACGAAGGAAGAGCGTCCCTTCGGCTCGCCCGAAGAATTGGCCCGCATCCTGGCCTCGCTCGAGCAAGCAGCGTAAAGAAGCGGCCCCGGTGACGGGGTCGCTTTCGTCGTTGCAGCTTGTGCTCCACGCCGCTTCTGCGCTGTGCTCTGCGGATGCAGCGATTCGGGACGCGCTCTGGTGCGCTAGCTCTGCCGCGCTTCCACGAACGTTTTGATCACAGAGACCGCTCCCAGCGCGTCCAAGTTGCCGGAGTTGATGCACAAGTCGTAGTTTCGCGCCTGCCCCCAGTTCTCGTCGGTGAAGTAGCGATAGTAGCTGGCGCGGTTCTTGTCCACGCGTGCGATGCGGCTGCGTGCGTCGCTCTCGGACAGGTTGTTGCGCCGCATGACGCGCGCGACGCGCGCTTCCATGGGCGCGCTGACGAACAGGCTGACCAGACCCGGGTGGCCTTCCAATACGTAGTCGGCGCAGCGCCCGACGATGACGCACGGCCCCTCGTTGGCGATGGACCTGAGGATGTCCACCTCGGTTTTGTATATACGCGAGGCCACCGGGTGCTCGATGTCGGTGCCGCAGAAGAAGCTGTTGGGGTTCAGCAGCAGCGGCCGCATGGGCTTTTCGTCGAAGTCTTCCACCACGTCGCCGCTGAGGCCGCTCTCCTCCGCGATGCGCTTGAGCAGGAGCTTATCGTAGTACGCGATGCCCAGCTCGCTGGCAAGGCGCTCGCCGATCTCGCGGCCGCCGCTTCCATACTCCCTGCTGATGGCGAAAACGAGATGCTGGTCCATGCTGGCCCCTTCCGTGTTCCTGCGAACTCGACGCGATTTCGTTGAGGATATTGTACCTGAAAAAGGCCGCGCCCGGAGAGAGGGCGCGGCCAGGGAGGGAAGGACCCGAGCGCGATGCGCAAGGTCGCAGGGGTTGGTACGCTATGCCGAGAACGCTGCGGCGTTCTTACCGGCGATTCGTCCGAACGTGTAGATGTCGGACATCGAGCAGGAGCCCAGGCGGTTCGTGCCCATCTTGTGGCCGGCCACCTCGCCGGCGGCGTACAGGCCGGGAATGGGGGCGTCGGCGTCGTCGAGGACCTGCGCGTCGGTGTTGATATGCAGACCGCCCATGGTGTAGTGCACGGCCGGCTTGTAGGCCATCAGGTAGTAGGGGCCGTCTTCGATGGCGTTGAAGTCGCCGCGGAAGTTGAAGTCGGGGTCGTTGCCGTCTTTGCAGTACTGGTTCCACTTCTCCACGGTCTTCGCCAGTTCGGCGGCGTCCACGCCGAAGGGCTCGCACACGGCTTCAAGCGTGTCGCCCTTTACGATGACCTTGCGCGCCTCAAGGTTCTCGTACTCGTCCTCGTGCGTGACCAGCAAACCGGTCTCGTCGGCGTTCGCCTGGTTGAACAGCATGTACGCCTTGCCGTCGGTCTGCTCGACGATGGCGTTGGACAGCACGTCGCGACGGTCCAGCTCCTCGACGAAGCGGTCGCCTTCCTTGTTCACCATGATGGCACGGCTTTCGAGGCGCACGTCTCCCACGTACAAGAGCGAACCGGTTTCGGGGTCGCACACGGGGTACGTCTGGATGTACTGCATGTCGATGAGGTTCGCGCCCGCAGCCTCGCCCATGGTGATGCCGTCGCCCGTGGCTCCCACCGAGTCGGTGGACAGGATGGAGTCGTCCATGGCCGGGTTGTACTTCACGCGCATGTCGATGTTCGAGCCGAAGCCGCCGCTTGCCAGCACTACGGCCTTGCACGCGATGGTGGACTCCTTGCCGGTCACCGTGTTCTTCACCTTCACGCCGGTGATGGCGTCGCCGCTTTTCACCAATTCGACGGCGGGGGAGTTCTTTGCCAGCGTCAACGTGTCGATCTCTCCGGCGCGCTTCGTCAGCTTCGTGGTCATCTCGCTGCCGCTGTGCGTGATGGGGATGATGGAGCGCTTCGTGTTGTGGCCGCCGAACTGCATGAGGTCGTGCTTCCACGAGATGCCGCCTTCGAAGGTGAGCCACTGCGAGCTGTCCAGCGCGCCTTCGGCGATGATCTGCACGAGGGCAGGATCGCCTGCGTTGTCGCCGCCTTCCAGCATGTCCTTCGCCAGCGCGTCGGGGCTGTCGGCGATGCCTTCCTGCACCTGGATCCAGTTGCCCGGCGCGGCCATCTCGCCGCCTGACAGCGCGGTGTCGCCGCCGAACACGCCCATCTTCTCCAGCAGCACGACGCTCTTGCCTGCGTTCGCCGCCGTGATGGCCGCCGCGAAGCCGGCACCGCCGCCGCCCACCACTACGACATCGGCCGATGCGGGAAGCTCGGTCTGCGCGGGCGTGACCTTGTCGCGCTTCCTCCAATCGCTCGACTTCTGGCCGGCCTGGTCGAGCGCGTCGCTTACGGCGCCGATGAATGCCATGCTGGAAAGCGTGGCTCCCGACACGGTGTCCACGTTCAGCGTCTGGTTGTCCACGATGAGCTGCGTCAGCTCCTCCATGGCCACGTCGCCCATGCCCGGCGTCTCGCGCGAGTTGAGGACGGTGATGCGATCCAAGTTGCCGTCGGTGACCATGACCTCCACGTCGAACTGCCCGTGCTTGCCCATGCCCGATCCGATGCCGGCGGAGCTGCCCGATCCTGCGCCGTTCGAGCCTTTTGCATTCGACGAGCCGCTGGGCGCGCATCCCGCCAATGCGAGCGTGCCGCCCAAAGCGGCCACGGCGCCGCCGGTGATGAACTGCCTACGAGAAAAACGTTCCATGATGCTTCCTCCCTTACGTTGCCGACGTCGCGCACCGGCGTCGGGTATCCCAGGCGCTTACTCCCTGATCAAGCGCTGTTCCCAGACTATCGTTCTGCGGTCGAGCGACAATTGTCCGTCGGGGTTAAATGCATAACCCGCGGTATAACCCTCTTGCAAGCTGGACTTTCTTGGGTATTATGGGAGGGCGATTGAGGGGAGAAGCGTGACCGAGAAGGCGCAACAAGGGTTCGTCGATCGATGGAAAGCCGTGCTGCTTCGGGTGGCGGCTATTCCCTTCGTGTTTTTCGGCGTGGGGTTCTACCGCGCTTGGCTTGCAACGTTCTTTCGCTACGATGCGTTTCCAACCATATCGGTGTTCGATTACTTTTTGTTCGAAGGGGCGATCGGTATCGTCTCCTTGGCGTTGGCCTTCGCGGCGCGCCGTGTGACGCCGCTATGGGCGAACCGCAAAGCGGTGCTGGCCACGGGCGCGTGCATGGTGGGCGGATCGGCCCTCATCGTGTTGGCATGCTTCGCGGTGCCGTCCCCGGCGTTGAAGGTTGCGGGGCTGCTTGCGGCGGGCGGTGGCCTGGGGTCGCTCATCCTCATGTGGGCCGAGTTCTATGGCTCGCTCAACCCCATGCGGGTGGCGCTGTACCACGCCATGGCCATCTTCGTGGGCGAAGTGGTGAAGTGGCTGTTCATGGGCATGTCGGTGCCGTATCTCGCGTTCTTCTCCATCGTGTTGCCCATCGTGTGCCTGGCGTGCGTGCGTTCGAGCATGACGCGTCTGCCGGAGCGTGATCTGCCTCCTGCCATGAAAGAAGGCGACCCGAAGACCATCCCGTGGAAGCCTATCCTGCTGATGGCGGTATGCACGTTCGCGGGCGGCTTCGGGGCCCTGCCGACGCAGCTGCTGGTGCCGGGCAACGTGCTGGGCGCGATGTTCGTCACGGCGCTCGTGTTCTTCGGCGTGCTGTCTGCATCGCGCTGGTTCAACTTCGACACCATCTACCAGCTGGCTTTTCCGCTGTTCATCGTCGGATTCCTGTTCGTTATGCCCACCTTCGGGTCGAACGCGCAAATCATGGCGCTGTGCTACGATGCGGGCTACACCATGCTGTCCATGTACATCATGATCGTCATGAGCAACATCACGTACCGGTTCGGCGTGAACGCGGTGTGGATCAACGGCATCGAGCGCGGCATCCGCTACGTGGTCGAGCTGGTAGGGTGGCTCGCGTTCGCCGGTGCGTCGGCGCATTTGGGAGAAGAAGCCACGTCTATCCTGTACGGCGGCGTGGCGGTTGCCGTGGTGCTGACGTTCGTCGTGATCTTCTTCACCGAGCGCGGGCTGTCGGCGAAATGGGGCGTGGTGCTGAAGGACGACCCGATGGGCAGCGCATCGGCTGAGGGGCGGATGGCCATTCGCGTGTCCGACCTTTCGCGCGCGTACAATCTCAGCCCGCGGGAGGAAGAGGTGCTGCAGCTTATCGCCCAGGGTGACACGGTGGCCGAGATCGAAGAGGTTCTGTACGTGTCGCAGGGCACGGTGAAGGCGCACATCAACCATATTTACCGCAAGTTCAACATCCACAGCAAAAGCGAGCTGTTCGAACTGCTCAACGATGTGGAGAAGCCTGTGCGCAAGGGTCGCCGGTCTTCTTCGTCCGCTTGGGAGGACGAAGAACGGCAAGCAGGATAGGGGCGGAACCGGTTGCGCATGCAAGAACGGCTCCTCGGCGAGGGTTTGCCGAGGAGCCGTTCTCTGCTGTTGCGCGCTTGACGCGCGGAGTAGGTTAGTTGGCCGCGCCCAGGCGGTCGTCCAGCGGGTCGATGGGCGGGATGTCCCAGTTGTCGCCGGGCAGGTGCGGCGCCATCTCGTCTTCGTTGCCGGCAGCGGCCAGGCGGGCGAAGTAGTCCTTCGTCTCCTTCACCACCACGCCGGACAGCGCGATGAGGGCGATCATGTTCGGCAGCGCCATCAGGCCGTTGAAGATGTCGGCGATGGTCCACACGGCGGCCACGGTCATGTAGGGGCCGATGAACACGGCGGCGATGTACAGCCAGCGGTACGTCTTCACGGCTTTCATCGAGCCGTTGCTGAAGTACTCAAGGCAGCGCTCGCCGTAGTAGTCCCAGCCCAGGATAGTGGTGAAGCCGAACAGCACCAGACATGCCATCAGCACGAATGATACCACTTCGCCGGGGATGAAGGGTAGTCCTGCCTGGAACGCGGCGGTGGTGACGGCCGCGCCTTCGAGTCCGGGGATCTGGTACGCGCCCGTCATGACCAGCGCCAGGCCGGTCATCGAGCACACCACGATGGTGTCAAGGAACGTGCCGGTCATGGACACGAGACCCTGGCGCACCGGCTCCTTCGTCTGAGCGGCGGCAGCGGCGATGGGCGCGGAGCCCAGGCCGGCCTCGTTCGAGAAGATGCCGCGCGCGATGCCCTTCTGCATGGCGATGATGATGGCGCCCAGCATGCCGCCCGCAGCCGCCTGCAGGCCGAACGCGCTTTCGAAGATGGTGACGAACGCGCCGGGGATCTTGTCGAGGTTCGTGACGATGAGCAGCACCGAGAGACCCACGTACAGAACCACCATCGCGGGGATCACGCGCTCGGACACCTTCGCGATGCGCTTCAAGCCGCCGATGACCACAAGGCCCACCAGCACGGCCAGCACGATGGAGCCGATGACGGTGAAGATGGAGTAGTCCATGCCAAGGATGCTCACCGTGGCGTTCTTCTCGGGGTCGAAGAACCCGGTGATGGCGCTGGAGATAGAGTTGACCTGCGTGAACGTTCCGATGCCGAACAGGCCCACGCACATGCCGAAGAACGCGAACAGCTTCGCCAGCCAGCGCCACTTCATGCCCATGCCGCGCTCGATGTAGTAGAACGGGCCGCCCAGCACGTGGCCGGTCTTCTTGTCGACGCTGCGGTACTTCACGGCAAGCAGGCCTTCGGAGAATTTCGTCGCCATGCCGAACAGCGCTGCCAGCCACATCCAGAACATCGCGCCGGGGCCGCCGGCGACGATGGCCGTGGCCACGCCGACGATGTTGCCGGTGCCGATGGTGGCTGACAGGGCCGTGCACAGCGCGCCGAAGCTGGTGACTTCGCCTTCGCCGCCGGTTTCGTTCTTGATCATATAGCGCAGCGCGCGCGGCAGCTGCCGGAACTGCACGCCCCGCAGGCGCACGGTGAGCAAAATGCCGCCGAACAAGATCAGCACCATAAGCGGCACGCCCCAGATGAAGTCGTCTATAGCGACGAGCCCATCGTTGATCATACTAAAAAAGCCTTCCACCACGATCCTCCTTCAACCAACTTCGTTCGGGCAACTTCTGCGAAACCCGTGTACGACGTGGCTGTTCTGGAGGATGCGAAGGAAAGCATAGGATCATGCTCGCGCGACAAGCTAGGTAGCTTTGCTCTGTCCTTTTGCCTGAGAGTTTCAGCGGCATCGCGCTTGCGGCGATGCGCCTTGCCCCTTCGGCACCCGATCCGACGATCGGGATTCTCCAGAGGCCCCTTCCGCGCCCTGTCTCGCAAGATCCAGGACGTATCAACGGGGTGACGCTATGAAATTGTGCAGCTGATTGTAACAAGGAATGCATCCGTTGGTAACCCGTTATTTGACTTTTTCGTGCTAAAGGGATTGTTGCGGGACGGTGTCGATGCCGCTACGAGCGGAACACCGTTCGCATGCCTCAGCTGCGGACGGCGACGGTCTCCTTACTGTTGCTGCTATTGCAACATTTTCACACGAGGAGGTCTTCTATGGCTCCCCAGCCAACTGTTCCTACCTGTTCGGTTTCGCGCGCGGGTCGCTTGCGCGCGTTCTTCGTTCTGATAGGGCTGGTCGCCCTCTGTCTTCTGGCGTTCCGCTCGCCGGCGCTCGCCGAGGAGGCGCAGACTGACCCGGCTGCCGACGCGCCTACGCCGCGTGCGGCGATGGACGTGACCGACAAGGTG
>NZ_DBFEGU010000159.1:0-3749 GCF_048329335.1 Eggerthella sp.
GCCTGCGCCACGTGCTCGGCTACGGCCGGAGCCGAGGTGAGCCCCGGCGAGTCGAAGCAGGCGATGTTGAAGAACCCGGGCGCGTCGTCCGGTTCGCCGATGACGAAGTCGTCGCCGTCGGCGTTCGAGGCGCGCAGCCCTGCGAAGTTCGCGATCATGCCGCGCGCGCCGGCGTCGGGCCACGTCTTCTTCGCGGCGTCCAGCACGAAGCGCAGCCCCTCCGCGCTCGTGGACAGGTCGGTCTTGCTCGCCTGCTCCACGGCGTTCGGCCCCACCAGCAGGTTGCCGTGCACGGTGGGCGTCACGAGCACGCCCTTGCCCGCTGACGACGGCGCCTGAAACACGGTATGCGAGAACAGCGGGCCGTACTCGGAATCGTACAGGCAGTACTCGCCGCGCCGCGCCGCGATGCGCAGGCGATGCGCGCTCACGGCATTGTTCAGCTCGTCGGCGAACACGCCGGCGGCGTTCACCACCGCGCGCGCCGCGTACCGCGCGCCTGTCGAGGTGGACAGCAGATAGCGCGCGGACGAGGGCGAGCCCGCGGCCAGGCGCTCGACGGACACGACGCGCTCGTTGAAGCGGAACGCCGTGCCGTGCAGCGCCGCCTGCTCTGCCGAGAACAGGGCAACCTCGTACGGGTCGCAAATGGCGCCCGTCTCGGCCAGCAGGCCGCCGCGCACGTGCGGGCTCGCATGCGGTTCGAGCGCGCGCACTTCGGCGGCGTCCAGCTCGCGCACGCCTTCCACGCCGTTCTCCGCCGCGCGCGCCACGAGGCGCCGTATGCTGGCCAGCTCCTCATCGGAGAACGCGAGCACGAGCGAGCCGTTGCGGACGTAGGAGAATCCCAGCTCGTCGGCCCATTGCGGAAACAGCTTGGACCCGGCCGCGTTGAAGCGAGCCTTGAGCGTTCCAGGCAAAGGGTCGTAGCCGGCATGCACGATGCCAGAGTTCGCTCGCGTCGCGCCGCAGGCCACATCGTTGCCTGCCTCAAGCACCACGACGTTCAGACGCCAGCGCGCCAATGCACGCGCCGTCGTCGCGCCGGCAACGCCGGCTCCCACGATCGCAACGTCGATGCTCTGCAGAGGTTCGGTATCCATGTCGTTCAGCTTACTATTTATCCCCGTTGAGCGAAAGAGCGGATACACAATCGGCCAAGCGCGGTATCGTTATTTCCACGAAGCGACGAAAGGAATCACATGAGAATAGCGGTGGCGAGCGAAGGACTGGCCGTATCTCCCTATTTCGGACATTGCGCAAGCTTCACCTGCTATAGGATCGAACGGGGCATCATCGTCGAGTGCCAGAACATGCCGAACCCTCATCAGACCCCTGCCCGCATCGCCGCGGTGCTGCGCGAGCTCGATGTGACGGCGGTCATCACCGGCATCATCGAGCGCGACGCCGTGGAAGCGCTGCAAGCAGCCGATATCGAAGTAGTGTCCAACCAAGCAGGAAGCGCCCGAGATGCAGCCGAGGCGTATCTCGCCCACACTCTCATCGGCACGGACGAATGGCATAACGACGAAGAAGTCCTCGGAGCCATCGAGTCGTAGCAGGAAAGCCGGCAGGAAAATCCTCCCCTAACGAAAGCGCCCCGCCGGCTTATCCGACGGGGCGCTGTTTTTGCATAGACGCGAAGCCTACAGAGCCTTCTTGGCGACCTCGGTGATGGCGGTGAACGCCGCGGGATCGTTGATGGCCATGTCGGACAGCACCTTGCGGTCCAGCTGCACGCCTGCCTTCTTGAGGCCGTTCATGAGCACCGAGTAGCTCATACCGTTGATGCGGGCGGCCGCGTTGATGCGGGTGATCCACAGACGGCGGATCTCGCGCTTCTTGTTGCGGCGGTCGCGGTACATGTACTGGAGCGAATGCTGCACCTGCTCCTTCGCGGCACGGTAAGAACGGGACTTCGCACCGTAGTAGCCCTTGGCGCGATTGAGGACGGTACGACGCTTCTTATGGGCGCTGACTGCGCGCTTGACACGAGGCATGTTCTATCACTGTTCCTTTTCGATTAGCGGAGGCCGAGGTTACGGGCGATGACCTTCTGGTCAGCCGTGGCCACTTCGGTTTCATGGCGGAAGTTGCGCTTGCGCTTCTGGCTCTTCTTCGTCATGATGTGGCTCTTGAACGCCTTCGAGCGCATGATCTTGCCGGAACCGGTAACGCGGAATCGCTTCGCGGTGCCGCGATGAGTCTTCATCTTAGGCATGGTCGTTCCCTTCTTCTTTCTTCTCGTTCTCTTTCTTTTTCTTCGCCGCGACTGCCGCAGGCAGCGGGGCGATGAGCATGTGCATGTTGCGGCCTTCCATCTTGGGCTGGTTCTCGATGACCGCTTCGTCCTTCAGGTCGTCGGCCAGACGCTCCAGGATGGTGAGACCCAGCTCCGGGTGCGCCATTTCGCGACCGCGGAACATGATGGTGATCTTCACCTTGTTGCCGGCTTCGAGGAAGCGCATGACGTGCTTCTTCTTCGTCGTGTAGTCGCCCACGTCGATCTTCGGCCGGAACTTCATTTCCTTCGTTTCGACCTTGCTCTGGTTCTTGCGAGCCTGCTTGGCCTTGATGGCCTGGTCGTACTTGAACTTGCCGTAATCCATGATGCGGCACACGGGCGGTTCCGCGTTCGGCGCGATTTCCACGAGGTCGAGCCCCTGGTTGTCGGCCACCCGCTGGGCTTCCGCCGTCACGTAAATACCCATCTGTTCGCCATCGAAGCCGATCAAACGGCATTCGCGAACCGTGATCTCTTCGTTGAGCCGAGGCTCCTGAGCAGCTATCGCGCTCACCTCCCAATCCATCGCGCTTCCGCGCCATAATAAAAACCCGTAGCTTTGGGAGCATACGGGTTTCGCATTCGTATTCAGGCTTTGTAGCCGGTATTCGAGCGACCCATCAGCAGCCAAAGCGCCGAACCAGGTGGAGGGTCTCCCCTCGCTTGAACAAACAACTTGCTTATTGTAGCACGGGATTTTTAAGATGCAAGAAAATCATGAGGGTTTTTCGTCCGGGTTTTGGATCCGCATCTTCAGCAAGGTGGGCAAAACCCGTTAATTTCCCATGTTCCGACGATCGCACGATCGCGATGCGAGCCTCTTCGGTATACTGGCTGCAGCCTGTACCGCCTTACGCGACGGAAAGGACGTCATGAATCGCATCGTTCGTTACCTCATGCTCGCCGGCGCTTGGACGGCCTGCATCATCGGCTGCATCGGCGTGTTCGTGCCCGTGCTGCCCACCACCCCGCTGCTGCTGCTCGCGACGTTCCTGTTCGCGAAATCCTCGCCGCGCTGCCACGCCTGGATCATCTCGACCCGGGTGTACCGCACCTACGTCGCCGCGTTCAAAGAAGCCGGAGGCATCCCGCTCGGCACGAAGGTGCGCATCCTGGCCGTGTCGTTCACGCTCATGGGCCTGTCCGCCTGGTTCGTGCAGAAGCCCCTCGTCTGGGCTATCCTCGGATGCGTCAGCGCGTTTTTGCTGTATCTCATGTTCGTGCGCATCCCCACCATCACCCCCGAGCGCGTCCAGCTGATCCGCCAGGTCGAAAAGGCCGAGTAAGAATCAGCCAGGAAGCGGGAACGTCGTCGAACGGCAATAATCGACCGGTTTGGTAATCTTGGAGAGGATCCGGCCGCGGCGTTTCGGGTCTGCCGAGCGTGATCGAAGGCGTTTTTCCAGGTCGCATGTTCAAAGCATAAAACAAAGCGAATCTGCGGGATTACCAAACCGATCGATTC
>NZ_DBFEGU010000160.1:0-1315 GCF_048329335.1 Eggerthella sp.
ATGAACTGCACCCCAAAACTTGGACGGCTTAAATAAAAACTACGCCGCAAGGGACTGTCTCCGGAACTCCTCCGGGGTCAGTCCCTTCAGTTTAACCTGGCGCCTCCTCGTGTTCCAATGGACCACGAAGTCGTCGAGGTCCGCCTTGAAGGACTCGAAGTCCGGCCACGTCCTTCCGCGGAAGAACTCGTCCTTGATGTGGCCGAACACCTGCTCCGTCGCGCCGTTGTCGATGCAGTTGCCCTTCCGGGACATGCTCTGCACCACGCCGGCCTCCTCCAACCGCTTGCACCAACCGGCCTGCTGGTACTGCCAGCCCATGTCCGAGTGCAGGATCGGCCTGGAGCCCTTGGGCTTCTTGGACACGAGCTGGTCGAGCAGCTCGTGCTGCTGAGCCATGTTGGGGTGCAGCGACGTGGACCAGGCGACGATCTCCTTGCTGCCGAAGTCGTAGACCGGCGCGAAGTAGGCCTTGCCCCAGGGCTGCTTGAACTCGGTGACGTCGGTGCCCATCTTCTCCCACGGCCCGTCGGCGGCGAAGTCGCGCCCGATGACGTTCTCGAAGGTCTTTCCGACCTTGCCCCTGTACGAGTTGTACCTGTGGTAGTCGGTCTCGCGGCGGATCCCGCAGCTGATGCCCATCTCGCGCATCATCTTCAGCGTCGTCTTGTAGGCTATGCGCACGCCCTGCTCGGCGCGCAGGCACATGGCGATCTGCCTGTGGCCGCACCCGTTGGCGGTGCGCGAGAATATCTCGGCGGCGGCCTCCCAGAGCTCGGGCCTGGTGGGAGCCTTCGGGTGCGACAGCGCGTAGTAGTAGCTGGACCGGGCCATGCCGGCGCACTCCAGCAGGCGCCCCAGCCCGTGCCCCTCTTCGCGCAGGGCGCTCACGGCCTCGACCTTCGCCCTGGTCAGAGTCCGTCCCTCTCGACCAGGGCACGCAATTTTTTTAGGTAGGCCACCTCGGTCTCGAGCCTTCGGCAGCGCTCCTCGAGCTCCTGCTCGCGCGTGCGCGGCCTCGCCTTGGAACCGCTCGGCCGGCCCTTGGGCTTGGGCCTGAGCGCCTCGGCGCCGCCCTCGCGGTAGAGCGCGCACCATCTCTTGAGCGGCGACATCGACATTATGCCGAACGCCGCCATCGCCTCGGCCTTCGTCATGCCGCCGTCGACCACGGCGGAGGCTGCGGCGACCTTCTGCTCGTATGTGTACCTGGCCTGCTTGCCGTCCATGGATAGCAGCACCTCGCTTCCGAACGACCGGTATACGCAGAGCCATTGTCTCACGGTGTCGCGCGGGACCGACAGCGCCTTCGCCG
>NZ_DBFEGU010000161.1:0-10536 GCF_048329335.1 Eggerthella sp.
GAAGCAGCCACGTCGAAGCACTCGTCGCACACGCCGCAGATAGCCTCGATGTGCTTGCGGCTAGCGATCTCGGGCACCACGCCGCCGAAGCGCGCATGGAAGTCGATCTGCGAGGCCACGACGTCGGCGATAAGCGTGCCGTTGCCGTCGACGATGGCGGCCGCCGTCTCGTCGCAGGACGATTCGATGGCGAGGATGAGGGGGCGGCGTTCGGATGTTTCGCGTGAAACATCCGTTTGCACTTCGTCACGGAGGGAGCGGGCATCGTCGCTGGCAGCGCCCACCACCAGCTCCATGCCGGCCACATCGTGCCTGGCCAACGGCAGAGGGCCCTCCATGATGACGGCGTCCTCGCCGTCGGAGTAGTAACGCGGGCGCACACCCAGCGAACGGAAGCCGAGCGCGGCGTACAACTCCTGCGCACCGACATTCCCCGCCCGCACCTCGAGCGAGCAACGGGACGCGCCCAGGTCGCGCGCATCGGCCGCCACGTGCGCCAACAGCTCGCGCGCGATGCCGCGTCGCCGCATGGCCGGGTCGACGCCCACCTTGAGGATCTGCACCTGCCCGTCGACGATCCACCCGCCGGCGTAACCCGCAAGCGCTTCCCCTTCGTAAGCTGCCCACCACACGCGGTCGGCGCGGGGGAGTTCGTCGGCCACGAGCGCTTCGCTCCAAGCGTCTGATCCCATGACTAGGGACTCCAACGTCGCGACAGCGCCTGCATGGGCGGCATCGAGCGGCTTGTACGTGATGCCATGCTCGTCGGGCTGTGCGTTCAGGATGGCGGTATCGTGCATGGTCGCGCGCTGGTCGGCCCGCTTCGCCACGTCCTGCACGCCGGTCGCAAGGTTCTTCGGATCGTTCTTCGCCAGGCGGATGCGCTCGTTCTCCTCCGCATCCGATAGGCGCGTGTACACCGGCAGCGCGAACGCAGGGTCATGGCGACGCGCATCGAGCGGGTCGGCCTCGCCCGCCCGCCACGCCGCCTGCAGCGCCAGCAACAGCCCGCGACCCGTCGGCATCCACAACTCGGCAGGCAGCGCCGCCCCGCAGCCCTCAAATAACTCCCCATATTTCTTCAGCGCATCGCCGCAAAGAAGACGTGCGGAAACCTGCGGCCACGCGTCCCCCTCGGCAGGGTCGGCGTCTGCGATGGCGCCCACCAAGCGAGTCTCCCCTTCGGGGACTTGCTCCGCTTCGCTCCGCGGCGCCGCGCCCGTCGAGCCGAAACGTCCTGCGGACGTTTCGTGCGAGCCAGGACTGTCCGAGCGACTGGGCACCGTCGCAGACGCCGACCCGGACAGGTCGCCCTCAGCAGCAAGTTCCCGCGCGGCGTCTTCGGCCTTCACCACGCGGTCGGCCTCCAACCGCTCGATGCCCGTATCGTTCAGCAGATAGCGCACCGGGTACACTTCCTTGCGCATGGCGTCGGCCACCACGGACAGCGGCCCGCGCTCGCCCGCCGCCCATGCGTTCCACGCCACCGCATCAAGCGACGATACGCCAACCAGCGGCACCTCGAGTGCTGACGCGATGCCCTTCGCCGTAGCCATCGCGATGCGCACGCCCGTGAACGATCCCGGGCCGCGGCCCACCGCCACGCACGCGATGTCCTCGCGTGCCACGCCGTGTTCGGCCAACGCTGCGTCGATGCGGGGCAGCAGCTGGGTGTTCGACGCGCGTCGAGCCTCGGCTTCCACGGAAGCCGTCAACTCGATCATACGCGACGACGCATGCAGCACGCCCAACCCGATAGCGATGATTTCGTTGGCAGTATCGAAGGCGAGCACGTACCGTGCCCGCTCGGACGCCCCTTCGGGACGCAAATTCATGTCGCTCACGCAGTTCCTCCCGCGCACTTCATCAGCCGCGATTTCGAATCCTTCGCCCACACGAACAGCAACCGACGTGCACGGTCGCCGTAAGCGTGGGTCCGCACGGAGCGGTTGCCCTCGTCGTCCACCCTGATGGATATCTCCAGATAACCGTACGGAAGCGCCTCAGGGAACTTCTCACCCCACTCGACGAACGACGCGCCGTCGCCGTCGATGGTCTCGTAATAGCCGATGTCCTCGAGCTCGTCCGCCTCTTCGAGTCGGTACAGATCGAAGTGGTACAACGGCAGCGAGCCGGCAGGGTACGTCAGCAAGATGTTGAACGTGGGGCTGGTCACCTGGTCGCGCACGCCGAGCCCTGCCGCCACGCCCTGCACGAACTGCGTCTTGCCCGCACCTAGATCGCCCGACAGCACGATGACGTCGCCCGCCTGCAAGTAGGGCGCAAGCGTGGCCGCCAGCTGTTTCGTCGCCTCGGACGAGGTGGTTTTGCGCATGTATGTAAGTCCGTTTGCCATGCTTCGTATCATACGCTAAACGCGCCTGCGCGAACCAGCCCTCCCGAATATCCCCGCATTCGAGGGAAGATGCGCCGCGCGTAGCGCTCGATGAGCTATCATCGCAGCAAACAAACCCGTCCGACCTTGTCGGCGACAACGTAAGGAGCCACGCCATGTACGAACAGCGCATCAAAACCGTGAGGCGCAACCTCGCGAACCGAGGTCTCGAGCAGATGCTCGTATGCGATCCCCGTTCCATCCACTATCTCACCGGAGCGTTCATCGAGCCGGGCGAGCGCTTCCTCGGGCTGATCGTCGGATCGGACGCTCGACCCACCCTCGTGCTGAATGCGCTGTTCGCCGCGCCGGCCGACGCCGCCTGCACCGTGCGCTCGTTCACCGACACCGACGATCCGCTGGCCATCGTCGAAGGGCTGTGCGATGCCGACAAGCCGCTGGGCTGCGACAAGAACCTGCCTGCCCGCTTCCTGCTGCCGCTCATGGAGCGCGGCGCGGCGAGCGGCTTCGTGCTGGCCTCTGATGCGGTAGACGACGCGCGCGCCATCAAGGACGATACCGAGCGCGAGCTTATGCGCGCCGCCAGCGCCGCGAACGATGCCGCCATGGACCGTTTCCGCCGGCTCGTGCACGAGGGCGTCACCGAGGCCGACGTGGCCGGCCAGCTGGAGGCGATCTACCGCGAACTGGGCGCGCAGGGCCACTCGTTCACCCCCATCGTCAGCTTCGGCGCGAACGCGGCCGATCCGCACCACGAGCCCGACGACACGCCGCTGGCCAGCGGTGACGTGGTCCTGTTCGACGTGGGTTGCCGCAAGGGCGAGTACTGCTCCGACATGACGCGCACCTTCGTGTTCGGCGAGCCCAGCGAAAAACTGCGCGAGGTGCACGACACCGTGCGGCGCGCGAACGAGGCGGCGCGCAAGCTGGTAGCTCCCGGCGTGCGCTTCTGCGACATCGACGCCGCAGCTCGCTCAATCATCGAAGAGGCGGGCTACGGCTCCTACTTCACGCATCGCCTGGGACACCAGATCGGCCTCGACGTGCACGAGCCCGGCGACGTGTCGGCCGCGCACGACGCGCCGGTGCAAGCGGGCATGGTGTTCTCCATCGAGCCGGGCATCTACCTGCCCGGCGAGTTCGGCGTGCGCATCGAGGACCTCGTGCTGGTCACCGAAGACGGCTGCGAAGTGCTCAACAGCTACCCCCGCGAGCTGGTTTCGATCGGCTAGCGCAAAGAAGTCACCGGGGTGGTTTCTCCAACGCGAATGCGGGCGTTTCGCATGAAACGCCCGCGAGTTGCTTGCCGGTTGCAGGTTAATATTAGCCGAAAAGTCATGGACAAAACGGGGCACTTTTCAGTATTCTCTGCCTAGGATGAAGCCAACGAAAGCTTTCTCACCTGGCATTTCTTCGAATTGTCTTGACCAAGCACTCCGATTCGCTGCTGAAAACTACCGAAAAGCGGCATGTTTTGTCCATGATGATTTTCATCATATATATGAATGGCGAAGCTTGCAGCTCCTTTGACGCCGAGCGCCGGCTAACAGGGCTACGCTCAGATGCAGGGAATGAAGGCACCCACACCGCGTCAGAGGCTGGGTGCTTGCGTTGATTTGGGAGGTTATCCGCGCTTCATGCCGCTTCTCCTGGCGGCGGCTTTCGCATCGTGCAGGCGCTTGCAGTCGGGGCAGATGGACGTGAGCGCGCGAGCGCGAGCGGCATCGGCGTGCTCCTCCTGCTCGAGCAGCTCGTTCGCGAACGCCACCTCCTTGTTCGTTGCGTAGTAACGGCCGCACGACTCGCACTCGGCCAACGCGAACAGGCAGCGCTTGGGCGGCTCCGGGTCGTCGGCGAACTCCGCGCCCTCGATGAGGCCCATCGCGCCGGTGGGGCACACGGGCACGCAGCGACCGCACTGCGTGCAATCGTACAGGTCGAGCGTCCACACCAGCAGGCCTTCGTCCTCGTCGATGAAGATGCGGATAGCGCCCGCATCGCATGCCACCGCGCAGGCTGCGCAAGCGATGCAGCGCTCGAAGTCGTGGCGAGGCTTTCCTTTGACCGGCTCGTGGACGCGGCGCGCCGACGAAGCGGGCCGTCCCGCCGAGATGGCGTTCGGCACGCGCGGCTTGATCGTCCCCATCAGGCATCCCCTTCCCTGTCGAACAACGCATCGACCCGAACGGCCAGGTCAGCTCCCAAAGCGCCGCGCATGGCGATGTCGGTCATCTCGATGGCCTCGATGCGTCGCGTGCGACCCAAAGCCTCCAGCATGCCCTCGTCCACCAGCGCGAGCGCCTTCGTAGGGCAGGCCTCCACGCAACGCGGGCCGTTCGGCGACTTCGCGCACAGGTCGCACATCACCACCGACGTGTAGGCGCCCGTCTCCTTCTGGCGCAGCAACCCGGCCGAGCGCGCCGACGAAGCGCGGCTGTACGGCGCCGCCTTGACGTGCGCGGTCGAGGGCGCCGACGGGTACACCGCCCCGAACGGGCACACGAGCGCGCACAGCAAACACCCTGTGCAGCGGCTTTCGTCCACGTGCAGGCGATCGCGCTCCTGTACGATGGCGCCCTCGGGGCACACCGTCATGCAAGGCGCGCCTTCGCACTGATGGCACGTCACGGCGGCCGACACCGTGCGCGTCTTCACGAGCGAGATGCGCGAGGCGGGCCGCAGGGCGCGGCGGCGATGGCTTTCCGTGCAGGTGACGCGGCAGGCGCTGCAGCCGATGCACCGCGACGGGTCGGATACGACGAAGCGGTTCATACGAGCGTCTCTTCCTCGCCGTTCGCGTACAGCGCGCGGCCCGCCACCTCGGCCTCGTGCGGCGCGAACGCGCGGGGCGGCTCGGCGGCGGCAACCGATGGGACGCCTGCTGCCCCCGAAACTCCTCCTGCTAACGCCGCGCGGGATCCTTCGACTCCGGCGGCTTCGCCGCCTTCGGTCGCTCCGCCCGGAACGGCGGGAACGACATCGGCCACTTCGCTCGAAGCGGCCGAAATCTCGGTCTCGGGCTGCGGGTTTTGCCGGTCGGCCTCGGCTGCCAGCTGCGCCTTCAGCTCGGCGTAGCGCTCCACAAGGTACGTTTCGGCCCACGCCTGATCGGGAATGGCCTCCACCTGGCAGGCGCTGTACTTGTCTTCGGGCGTGCCCGATTCGCCGTCGGTGGCGTGCAGGGTCAGCTCGTTGCACTTGCCGATCCACCACTGGTAGGTCATGTACACGGCGCCGTCGTTGATGCGCTCGTCCACCGCCGCGCGCGCCAGCACCTTGCCACGGCGCGACGCGACCCACACGAGCTGCTCCTCGTCGATACCGCGCGCGTCGGCGTCGACCGGGCTGATGCTCACGTAGCCCGGCTCGTCGGCCAGCGCTGCCAGCGCTTTGCAGTTGCCGGTCATCGAACGGCACGAGTAGTGACCCACCTCGCGCACCGTGCACAGCACGAGCGGATAGCGCTCGTCGGGCTGCTCGGTGGGCGGACGCCACGCAGCCGCCTCGAGGCGACCCTTTCCGTCGGGCGTGGTGAAGATGCCGCCCGCGAACAGCTCGGCCGTGCCGTGGTTGTCGGGATCGTCCGCGGCCTCGGCGAAGATGGGCCACTGAGCGTAGCCCGTGCCGGCCATCTTCTCGTACGTCGCACCGGCGAACTGGGGGCACAGGCTGCGCACTTCGTCCCAGATTTCCTGGGTGTCGCGGTAGTGCATTGGATAGCCCATGCGCGTGGACAGGTCGGCGAAAATCTGCCAGTCGTGGCGGCACTCGCCCTTCGGCGGCAGCGCGGCGGTGGTGCGCTGGAACGAGCGGTCCGACGCGGTGTACACGGCGTCGTGCTCGGCCCACGACGTGGCGGGCAGCACCACGTCGGCCAGCGCCGTGGTCTGGGTCATGAAGATGTCCTGGCTGATCAGCAGGTCGAGGCCTTCCAGCGTGGCGCGCATCTGCGCCGTGTCGGGCTCGGTTTGCAGCGGGTCTTCACCGAAGTTGTAGAACGCGCGGATCGTGCCCTCGGCCACGCCGTGCGGCAGGTCGGTGAGTTTGAAACCCTCCTTGAGCGACAGGCGTTCCTCGTCGACACCCCAGGCCGCTGCGAACTTCGCGCGCACCGCAGGGTCGCTCACGCGCTGGTAGCCGGGATACAGGCTGGGCCACATGCCCATGTCGCAGCTGCCTTGCACGTTGTTCTGGCCGCGCACCGGCGCAAGCCCGCTCGCATGCGTGCCGATATGCCCGGTGATCATGGCCAACGCCGCGATGGCGCGCACGGTCTGCACGCCTTGCGCCTGCTGTGTCACGCCCATCCCCCAGCCGATGACAGCCGTATCGGCGTTGGCGTAGCGGCGCGCCGCCTGGCGGATGGTTTCGGACGGAAGACCCGTGACCTCTTCCACATCCTCGGGCGCGTAGTCCTGCACGACCTCCCACCAGACATCGAAGCCCGTCGTGTGCTCGTCGATGAAATCCCAGTCGGCAAGCTCCTCGTCGATGATCGCATACGCGAACGCGTTCAGCAACGCCAGGTTCGACCCGTTCTTCAGCGGCAGGTACATATCCGCGATGCGTGCCGACTCGATGACGCGCGGATCGCACACGATGAGATCGGCCCCGCGCTCCTTCGCGTTCACGATGCGGCGCGCCACTATTGGATGGCTGGCCGCCGGGTTGTAGCCGAACAGCAAGATGCAGTCCGTCTCCTCCAACGTGGGGATGCTCACGCTCATGGCACCCGATCCGACGACTTCCATGAGCCCGATGACGCTGGCCGCATGACAGGTGCGCGCGCAGTTGTCGATGTTGTTCGTGCCCAGACAGGCTCGCGTGAACTTCTGCATCACGTAGTTGGCCTCGTTACCCGCGCCGCGCGACGAACCGGTGAGCATCACGGATTCCGCACCATGCTCCTCAATTATGGCGCGGAGCCGCTCGGCCGTGAAATCGAGCGCCTCGTCCCAGGTGACGCGCTCGAGCGGCGCGCCTTTCGTGCGGCGGATCATAGGATGGTAGATGCGCGGCGTGAGGATTTTCGTGTCGTTGACGAAATCGTAGCCGTACATGCCCTTCAGGCACAGCTCGCCTTCATTCGTGATACCGGGAAGGCCTTCCGCATCGATGACCTGGCCGTTTTCCACCACGAGGTTCATCTTGCAACCGGCGCCGCAGTACGGGCACACCGCCATATGCTTTTCCATGAGCCTACTCCCCCTCGTCCAGAGCCGCGTTGAGCTTCATGCTGGCGAACGACGCGGACGCTCGCGCCGCCGCCTTGCGCTTGTTCTGCCGCGCGCGCTCCATGAACTGCGCATCGATGAGCCGCAGCGCCTTGGTGGGACACGCCGCCGCGCACGCCGGGCCGCCGGCGCGATCGAGGCACAGGTCGCACTTCACCACGGTCGATTTCGTGCGCTTGCGCTTCTTCGCGCGAGCCCGCGCGCGGGCGCCCTTGTCATCCTGAGCGGAAGCCGCCGCAGCCTCGGTGCCGGACGCGGCTTCCGGTTCGGGCGGCAGCTTTTCGGTTACGATTTCCACCGCGCCGTACGGGCAGGCCAGCACGCAGTTGCGACAGCCGATGCACTTGTCCGGATGCACGCCCACATGCTCGTCGTCGGTGAACAGGCACCCCGTGGGGCACGCGTCCACGCACGGGGCCTCGGCGCAATGGTGGCAGCCGACAGGCGCCGAGATGGTGCGCGTAGTGACCAGCGTAAGACGCGGAACGGCCACGTCGTTCGGCACATCGTGGCGATGAAAACACGCAGCCATGCACGTCTTACAGCCGATGCAGGTAGCAGGATCGGCAATGACGAACTTGCGGCCCATCGGGGAAGAGGCTCGCACCGTCTAGCGCCTCCCGGTGCGCGCGGCCAGCGCCGCTTCGGCAGCGGCCACCGTATGCGCCATCGTCACCGACGTGGTGACCGTGCCGATGCCGCCCGGCACCGGCGTGATGGCCGCCACCACCGGCTCGACCTCGGCGAAGTCCACGTCGCCGCACAGGTTTCCCTGCGTGTCGAAGTTGATGCCCACGTCAAGTACCGTCTGACCCGGGCCGAAGAACTGTGCGCCGAACGTCCGAGCGCGACCGGTGGCGCAGATGACCACGTCGGCCGAACGCATGATGTCGGCTAGGTTCTCGGTCTTGCTGTGACAGATGGTCACGCTAGCGTTGCGGCGTAGCAGCATCATGGACACGGGCTTGCCCACGACGAGGCTGCGTCCCACCACCACGACGTGCTTGCCCTGGAGCGGCACCTGGTAATGATCGAGCAGCTGAATGCACGCGGCCGCCGTCGCGGGCGGGTAGCCCGCGTGGCCGTCGGTGAACACCGAGGCCAGCGATGCCAGCGTGATGCCGTCGATATCCTTCTTCGGATCGAGCAGCTCGCACACGTGCGACTCGTCCACGAACGACGGCAGCGGCCGGAACAACAGGCAGCCGTGCACGTTTTCGTCGCGGTTCACCTCGTGGATTGCCGCCTCTATGGCCGCTTGGGGGGCGAACTCGTCCAACTCGTACGGCCTGATGGCGATGCCGAGCGATTCGGCACGTTTACGGGCCGTGCGTTCGTAGGACAGGTCGTCGGGACGCTGGCCCACGCGCACGAGCGCGAGCGCGGGCACGACCTTCGCGCGGCCGAGCGCCTCGATGCGCGCGCGTAGATCGAGCGCCATGCTGTCGACAACGGGCTTCCCCTTCAGTAGCTCAGCCATGTCTGCCTTTCTGGTTCGCGTCGTGAAACTGGCGATGTTACCGTATCGCGTCCATGGTGTAGGCGAGAATTCCGTCGGCGCGCTCGTTCGCCTCGGCGATGAGCCGATCGGCTTCGGCGCGATAGCGATCGGCGCGCGCTTCGTCGTCCATCGAGGCCGCGTTGATGTAGACGTTCATGCTGGCCGCCACCACGGCCGCCTGCGCCAGCACTGCCGCCGCGCCCGCGTCCGAAACGGCCAGCTTGCTGCCGTTATGCGCGAGAAAGTCGGCATGGTCGATGACCTCGGCGCACGTACGCATGATGATCAGCGGCACGTCGCACGCGGGTCCCAGCGCCAGCTGCAGCGCCGCCTGCTTCGCCGCCGCCTCCTCGGGCGTGGCCTTCGGCATGCGGTACGACGCAGCCAGAGGCTCGAACGCCTGCGCGTCCGACTCGATGAGCGCGAGCAGCTTGTTCCGCAGAAGCGCGAGCCGTTCGAGGGTTGCGCGCACGTCGTCTTCCACCGCTGCGTACGTCTTCTTGCCCACGGTCAGATTGCCCACCATGGACGCGAGCGCGGATGCCACGGCTCCCACGTAGGATGCCGCGCCGCCCCCGCCGGGCGTGGGAGCCGCGCTCGCCAGTTCGTCGATAAAGGTGGTGTCCAAGAAGATCCTCCTCGTCGCCGCGCTTATTGGTACCTGCATGATACGACAAGCCGACCGAAACGCGCGGAATCCTGAGATAATCCGCACGCTTCGGTCGGCAACCACCGCTTGGACGGTCAGCCCTCTTGCTACACGCTAAACGGAACGGGATCCTGATGCTCGGGGAAATCGATTTGGGAGATCATCTCCGATGTGATTCCAACCGATTCCAGCGTTACCGTTTCAGGTGCGGGAGGAGGCTCGGGAGGTTCGCCGGGAAAGGAAGGGCCCGGGTCGAAGACTTCTACGGCTTCACTCGAATGAGGCGTCACGTACAGCGCGCCGGAAGAATCGCAAGGCTGCAAGAGCGCACAGGTGCCAGGATCGCTCAGCATGTTCTGAACAACCTCGAGCCCGACGTTCGACATGGTGGTACCACCAGTAACGGCACCGGGATCGCACTTATAGATCCCGAACAACGCCACCACCTTGCCGTTGGAGTAGACCGCGTATCCTTCGTTCTCATCGCGCACTACGTCTCCGTTTTGGCGCGCGCTATACATTGGGATTACCTGGCTGAGCGCGAGGTTGTCGAAGTCGATGTCATCTGCGAATTGCAGCGCGCCCGTATAGACCTCGCCACTTTTCACTTGGGACATGTGCATCTTCGCAATATCCAGAACTTCCTGCTGCTTGAAGAACTTCTTTACCGGATTGTCCGAAAGCGCAATGCCGACAAGGACGACCGCGAGAAAGAGGGCGAAAGCGACCGCAAAGACCGCTTTCGCACCGTTGCTAACAGGTTTCATATCCTTCGACCCCTTTCACGGATCTAGCG
>NZ_DBFEGU010000162.1:0-3306 GCF_048329335.1 Eggerthella sp.
GATAAGGAGACGTCCATGAAGTACAAGACAGGCGACAAGCCGGGCGCGGGACGCTACCGCTGCGACAACTGCGGCTACGTCGTTCGCATCACGAGCGATGCCGAAGCCCTTCCCGCATGTCCCAACTGCGGACACCACGAGTTCACCAAACTGGAAGACTGACCGAACGCCAGGGCCGGCAGCAAGTCCGGCACGCTGCCGGCCCCGCAGGGGCCGCGATGACGACGAAAACCTCTGCGTACGGCAGGAATCAAGGGGTTTGGTAACCGGTGCCGCCGCCTCCGACATGCCGAGAACATCCGACCTGCACAAACGCACGCGCATCGCCCCCTCCCCGCATCAAACGAGAGAATAGAGCGGCTCCAAGATTACCAAACCGCCCCACTTGCGCCAGCAGACCCCGCTTTCGCCGTCATTTCCCAAATCGTTCGCGCGTTCGCACTTTTCCGGGTCACTTTGACGAGAGAAGCCTCGGAGCCGGGGCAACAAAAAAGAGCCTTCGCAGGTCGAAGGCTCTTTCGAATTCATGGTGGGCGATACAAGATTTGAACTTGTGACCCCTACCGTGTCAAGGTAGTGCTCTCCCCCTGAGCTAATCGCCCATGAATGCTTGCTGCTTTGGAAGTTTTCCGCGTCAGCAAGCAGATAGTCTACCAGAAGTTCGACGACCATCAAAGACAAATTTCGAAAATATTTTTGCGAACTTTTCTGAAATCGGGGGTTGCGCGCTACGGACACTTCCAGTATTATATTTCCTCGCCGATGCGGACGTGGCTCAGCTGGTAGAGCACGACCTTGCCAAGGTCGGGGTCGCGGGTTCGAACCCCGTCGTCCGCTCCATCGTCGCTAACAGGCCGGTCATTATCAAAAGTTTTGACCGGCCTTTTCATGACGGTGTCGACGAGATGGCGACGTGGCCAAGTGGTAAGGCAGAGGCCTGCAAAGCCTTCACCCCCGGTTCGAATCCGGGCGTCGCCTCCATTCGCTCCCCTTGCGGGGCGGACGGTTTGAGAATTGAAAAGCGTTACCCATGCGGACGTGGCTCAGCTGGTAGAGCACGACCTTGCCAAGGTCGGGGTCGCGGGTTCGAACCCCGTCGTCCGCTCCATGATCGTACAAGCCCGTCGGTTCGCCGACGGGCTTTTTTCGTGCCTCGCTCCGAACGACGAAGGTTAGAGCAGCTCTAAGAGGTCGGTGAGCGCCGTCACGCGCTCGTAGCCGCAATCTTTCTCGGCATCGTGCCTGTCGACGATCACCGCGCGGATGCCGGCAGCGGCCGCCCCGTCCCCGTCGGCATCGGGGCGATCGCCCACATGCACGCTCGATTCGGCGCGCACGCCCATCTGCTCGCAAGCCAGGTTGAAGATGACCGGGTTCGGCTTGCGGTAGCCCACCACCGCCGAAGATACTACCGTGTCGAAGTACGGCAGCAGCCTGAGGTCGCGCAGGAGCCCTTCCAAGCCCGCATCCCAGTTCGATACCACTCCCAGCGCGTATCCACGCTCCTTGAGCGCTCTCAGGCACGCTGTGACGTCGGCGTACGTCTCCCAGCATTCCGCGCGCCGATAGGCCTCGTGCACCGTCTGCGCCACGCCTTCCGCATCGTGGCCGATGCCCGCGAGATGGCACACGTAGCGGTACTGGTCCAGCCAAATGGCTGTCGACCCCTCGTGCGAGCACCAGAAGTCGCCGTCGCGCAGATACTCCGCCTCGTAGTACGCGTCCATGGCCGGCATGTGCGGCTCGACGTCGCGCACGGTCAAGTCGTGGCCGCGCTCGGCCGCAACGCGCGCGAACGTCTCGGCCACCGACGGGCACGGCCGGATGAGCGTCGAGCCCACGTCGAAGAACACCGCCTCGGTCATGCGCCCTCAGTCCTCATGGCCGTCGTTCGGCTCGATGTGGACGAGCACCTCGATCACGTTCGGGAACCGCTGCATGATGGCGCGCTCCACCCGCTCGGACAGCTCGTGGGCCTCCCCCACGGTCATCCCGGGCGCCACGAGCACGTGCAGGTCGGCGTACACCTCTCCCTCGGTGCCGCGCGTGCGGATGTGATGGGCATCCTGCACGCCCGGCACGCCCATCGCCACGGCGCGCACGTCCTTGTCGGGAATGCGCGCATGATCGGACAGGGTGGCTAGCGCGTGCTTGAATACATCGTAGGCCGTGGCCAGGATGGCGACGGTCACCACGAGCGCCATGATGGGGTCGGCCATGGGAAAGCCCAGCGCCACGGCCGCCAGACCGACGATGACCCCGATGGACACGAGCGCGTCGGACAGCGTATGGTTCGCATCCGCCGCAAGCACCTCGCTTTTGAGCCGCTTCGCGCACCGGCGCTCGTAGGTGGTCACCCCGATGTTGACGGCGAGGGTGCCCACCATGACGATGAACGACACGGGAGTTACTTCGGCCGTGTACACGCCGGACACGAGCTTGCCCACCGCGCTCGAACCCACCTCGAAGGCCGCCAGAAGCAGCAGCACGCCGATCACGAGGCTTGCGTACGTCTCGAACTTCGCATGGCCGTAAGGATGGCTGTCGTCGGCCGGACGCGCCGCCAACGCGATGCCGACGAGGCCCACCACGTTGCCGGCCGAGTCGAACACCGAGTGGATACCGTCGGCTTGCATGGACGCCGATCCGCTCATCAGGCCGTAGACGTACTTCGCAGCGGCCACCGCCAGGTTCAACACGAGGATGACCCACAGCACGCGCCGGATGGAGCGCATACGCTCCGATACCGGGTTCTTCGTTGCAAGCGCCTTCGCCACGCCCGCTCCTTTCGCCGAAAGCGGCTCCGTCCGCATATGCAATGCAGAGGTATAAGAAAAGAGAGCCCGAAGGCTCTCTCCATTCTCTCTGGTGTCGGAGGCGGGATTTGAACCCGCACACCCTTAAACGGGCACTAGCACCTCAAGCTAGCGTGTCTGCCGTTCCACCACTCCGACGTGTTGCTCGAAACGCAACGCAGGTTATTCTACCCGAACCCTTCTGCGTTGTGAAGGGGCAATTTTCGCTATTTTGCAATCGTCCCGTGGGGGTAGATGATCATAAGGACGATAAGCGAAAGCATGAAGATGATCGCGAACGCGATGGTGATGCGGTCGAGGTTCTTCTCGACGATGCTCGTACCGGTTTGGGTGGAGTACACCGAGCTGGCGATCATGTCGGAGATGCCCGTGCCCTTGCCGGAGTGCAGCAGGATGAACACGATGAGGCCGATGCCCGAAACGACGAGCAGGATGAGCGTGATGATGAGGAGCGGATTCAAGGTTCGTCTCTCTTCTTTCGATCAAAGGT
>NZ_DBFEGU010000163.1:0-5094 GCF_048329335.1 Eggerthella sp.
GAGGTTGGGGCGGTTGGCGATAGTCCGTCATCACACGTCCTCCTGGGCCAGGCGCGCAAGCTCGGCCGCGCGATCGCGCAGCTGCTCGGCGACGTCGGCGCCGAGGCCGGGGATCTCATGCTCGCCGGCCGCCGTGGCCACCGTCACGCTGGACAGGCCGAACGCACGTAAGATGGGACCCTGGCGCGTGTCGGTGTTCTGCACGCGGATGAAGGGGATGACGAAACGCTTGCGCCACACGATTCCCTTCGCGATATCGAGGTAGTCGCTGGAAAGCTCGTAGCGCCAGCGCATGAAGCGGATGGGCGGCAGCACGATCAACCACACGATCAAGCAAGCTGCGTACGCAACGGCGACGGCGACCAGGACGACGAACATCCACGTCGCCGGATCCACCATTGCAGCGATGGCGAATGGAACGAAGCAGCAGAGGAATACCACGGTAAGCCAAATGGCGTCGTTGATGCGCCAGACCGTTTTGACCTTCGGATCGAGTTGGTGCGCCGGCAAGTCTTTCATGCGAGTCCTTCTGGTCGATGTCGATATGCTTGCTTCATCATACCAGAGCGACGCAACGTCACCAGGAGCCGCATCAACACAGAATTGCAGAGCGTCGGCGCATCGTCTAACGCGATGCGCTACGCGGGAACAGGCTTCTCGGCGCGGCCGCGGAATCGACGGGCGTTGGGAAGGCGGCTTTCGCGCAAGCATGCCAGCACGACGCACCGCAGAGCCGAACGATTCCGGATGTTTCACGTGAAACATCCGTTTGGGTTGGGCGGGGTTTCACGGTGCAGTATACTCAGGACAGCAAACTGCGAGCGAAACGAGGTTCCCATGCGCTATGACGAGCTGCAAGACGAGATCAAAAATGCGATGAGAGCAAAGGACAAGCCGAAGTTGTCCATCCTGCGCCAGGTGCACGGCGAGATCAAGAACATCGAGGTGAACGAGCGCCGCGACATCACGGACGCGGACGTGGACGCCATGCTGAAGCGCCTGATCAAGCAGACGAAGGAGACGCTGGACGGCTCCATCAAGGCCGGCAACGATCAGGAACGCACCGACACCCTGACCGCCCAGGTGGCCATCCTGGAAAGCTACCTGCCCAAGCAGGTGTCGGGCGACGAGCTGGCCGCGCTCATCGACGAGGTGCTGACCGAGACGGGCGCGTCCTCCAAGAAGGACATGGGTCGCGTCATGGGCGCCCTCACCCAGAAGACCGGCGGCAACTTCGACAAGGCGGCCGCCGCCAAGGAGCTGGGCCAGAAGCTGGCCTAGCTCCCCTCCCCCGCATCAAGCAAGAAGGCGCGCATGATGCGCGCCTTCTTTCGTTGCGACGACTGCCGTGCCCCGTGCGATACGGGGCACGGCGGAAACCGTGAAGCCGAATCGATTCTTTATAGGCCGAAAAGGTAATCTAGCTCGTCGCCCCAGGAGTCTTCGTCAACCTGCCAGGAATCGCCGTTCTTGACCACCTCCAAGCTTACGTAATCCGTGGTCATGGCGGTGGTCTTGTCCATTGCAGCCTGGTAGAGCTCGCCGAGAAGCACCTTCGCGCCGGCCTCGTCGAGGGACTGCAAGTCGCCGGCGTCGATGGCGGCTTGCGCGTCTTCCATGAACGTGGTGGCGAAGGCCATAGAATCGCGCAGCGTCACATCGGCATACACGGTGCCCGTGCCGTCGCCGTTATCGTAGGCGCCGTCGAGCTTATAGTCGAAGTCGACCAGCATCCACTCGACGAACGTCAAGGGGTCGATGCCCAAGTCGGTGAGGCTGTATCCCGTCGCGTCGGCCAGCTGCTCGTCGGCTTGGTCGGCGATCTTCCGCATAAGCACAGCATCCTTGCTCTTCAGCAGGTCGAGCTTCTCAGACGCCGCCGCTTCCATCTGCTGGTCGCCCTGCGTGATGGACGACAGGTCGGAACTTTCCAACGAGTACGTGCGATCGTATTCGTCGGACGCACCGACCACGAAGGCGAGCACGCCAACCCCGATAACCACGTACAAGACGAACGCCAGCACCGAAAGCACGATGCCGACGATGCCGCACACCTTGCCACCGGTCGCCTTACCGTCCCTGCCCGCCTGCTTAACGGCTTGGCCGGCCAGCACGATGGCGACGATACCCAGCGCGATTCCGAACAGAATAGAAGCCGAGAACAAGATGGCCAGAATGCCGCACACGAGAGCGCCGACGGCCTTGCCGTTGGATTGCGGAGGAACCGGTTGATAGTAGCCTGCAGGCTGCTGGCCGAAGGGCTGGCCCGGCTGCTGACCGTAAGGCGCGGATCCGGGCGCTTGCGCGGACTGCGGCATCGGCTGCGTCGGTTGCGCCGGAGAACCGGGCGGCGCGGAAACGGTGGGCGGTACGGGCGGCTGCGGCGGTACGGGCGGCTGCGGCGCGGTCTGCTCATCCATGGAAAATCCCCTTTCAGGTGCGGTTTCCGACAGTATAGCAAAGGAGCCGTCGGATTTCCGACGGCTCCTGGCAGTTCGCTTCTATGCAAGGAACGGCATCCGCTCTAGTAGTGCGCCAGATCCTCTTCCTTCACACGACCGCGGAACGTGCGGTAGATGATGACGTGATAGACCAGCACCAGCGGCAGGCCCACGCACGTGATGATGGTCATCCACATCAACGTGAGCTCGGACGACGCGGCGCTCATGGCCGTGATGGCCGGGCCGACGCTATCGGCCGAAGCAACCACGAAGTTCGGGAACATCGAAGCGGCCAGCAGCAGCACCAGCAGCGCCGCCGCGCCCGACTGGGCGATGAAGGCGCCCAGGTCGCAGTCCTTGCTCTTCGCGAAGAACACGGAGGCGACGATGGCAACCACGAACAGGGCGGCCAGCAACCAGCGAACCGCTCCCAGCAGGGGATCCATTGCCGGCTGAATGCCCAGCAGAGCATAGGCGGTCACCGCGACGAACAGCACCAGCGACACGATCTGCAGCGGGAAGCGCAGCTTCGCGGCGCGCGCCTGCAGGTCGCTAGGCTTCGGCGCCTTGAGCGCCAGCCAGGACGCCCCTTGCGCCAGGAACATCGACAGGCCCAGCAGGCCGCACAGCAGCGTGAACGGGGTGATGAGGCCCAGCAGCGGAATGCCCGTGTAGTCGCCGTTGGCGCTCATGGGGATGCCCGCGTAGATGTTGCCCACGGCAACGCCCAGCAGCAGCGCCGGCAGCAGCGAGCCCACGAAGAAGCAGCCGTCCCACACCTTCGCCCACTTGTGGTCGATGCCGCGGTATTCCAGCGAAACAGCACGCACGATCAGGCCGAACAGCACCAGCATGACCGCCAGATAGAACCCGGAGAACGTGGTGGCGTATGCCGCCGGGAACGCCGCGAACAGCGCGCCGCCTGCGGTGAGCAGCCACACCTCGTTGCCGTCCCACACCGGGCCGATGCTCGTGCGCACAACGGCCTTTTCTTCATCGCCCTTCGCCACGAAGGGGTACAGCACGCCCGCGCCCAGGTCGAAACCGTCGAGCACGAAATAGCCGGCGATCAACACGAAGATCAGGAGGAACCAAAGCCCCTGGAAGAACGTGATTTCCATGACTACTCACCTTCCTTCGCGAGGTCGTCGCCGAACGAGGGGGCTGCTTTGCCCTTCGGGGTCTTGCCCGCAGCGGCGCCCTCCAACGCAGGCTCATGCTCTGCAACCGGCCCTTCCTTGATGAAGCGACCCATCGTGCGAGCCCACGCGACCATGAGGAACGCGTACACCACCAGGAACAGCACCATCGTGATCACCAGCTCGGGAGCGGACACCGACTGCGAGACGCCCTCGTTCGTGAGCAGGCTGACGCCTTCGGGGCTGGTTGCGGACGGGTACACCACCCACGGCTGGCGGCCGACTTCGGCCGTGAACCAGCCCGCCTGAATGGCGATGAGCGGGAACACCGGCGAGATGAGCACCAGGCGCTGCAACCACTTCATGTTCTGGATCTTGCCGCCGCGCAGCGTGAATACGAGCGCCAGGATAACGGTGAGCATGATGAGGCCGTACATGGCAACCATGAGGTGGTACGTCTGGAACACGAAGTTCACCGGCGCGGTTTCGGGATCGAGAGCACCGTACTCGGCGGAAGCGGCCAGCTGGTTGAGGCCCTCGTACTCGGTGTCCCAGGTGCCGGTTGCAAGGAAGCTCGTGCCACCCGGGATGGAGAACGGGGTGATGACCTTCTGGTTCTCCTCGTCAACCCACCCGAACGCGTACAGAGGAGGCACCTCGGAGTCGTACATGCCCTCCATCATGGCAAGCTTCGTGGGCTGCTCCTCGGCGACGGTGACGGCGGAGGAATGAGCCGTGACCAGCATGACGCAGCTGACCACGATGCCCACCACGGCGCCCAGCTTCATCGTCTTCATGGCGAATTCCTTGTGGCGGTTCTTGATGAGGTACCACGCGGAAACGGCCATGGCCACGAACGCGCCCATGATGAGCACGGCCACGATGGTGTGCGAGTAGCGCGGCCATACCGACGGGTTCATCGCCGCGGTCAGGAAGTCGGTGATGACGGCCTTCGAGCCGTCGGCGGACAGCTCCGCGCCGGCCGGGGTCTGCATCCACGAGTTCGCGATGAGGATCCACAGGGCCGACAGAGCCGAGCCGAACCACACGAGCCAGGCCGACACCATGTAGAACTTCGGCGACACGCGCTTGCGCCCGAACAGCAGCACGCCCAGGAACGTGGACTCCAGGAAGAACGCGAGCAGCGCCTCGGCGGCCAGCGGCGCACCGAAGATGTCGCCGACGAACCTCGAGTAATCCGCCCAGTTCGTTCCGAAGGAGAACTCCATCGTGATGCCCGTGGCCAAGCCTAACACGAACGTCGCGGTGAAGATCTTCACCCAGAACTTGGTGGCAGCCGCGTCCTTCGGGTCGCGGGAACGGTAGTACCGTGTTTCGTTGATGGCAAGGATAAGTCCCAAACCGATGGTCAACGGCACGAAAATGAAGTGATACGCCGCCGTGCAAGCGAACTGCAAACGCGCCAGAAGCACAGGATCGGAGAAGATATCCATCGCACACCCCCTTACTCTCGTCTGTACCGACAGATGTCTATGGGGCGCATTATACCATCA
>NZ_DBFEGU010000164.1:0-1366 GCF_048329335.1 Eggerthella sp.
GCTTCGATGAGCCTACCAGCGCCCTCGACCCCGAGCTGACCGGCGAGGTCCTCCGCGTCCTGCGCGACCTCGCCGACCGCAAGACCACCATGATCATCGTCACCCACGAGATGCACTTTGCCCGGGACGTGGCCGACCGCATCCTGTTCATGGACGGCGGCGTCGTGGTGGAGGAAGGCCCGGCCCGCCAGCTCATCGACCACCCGCAGGAGGAGCGCACGAAGCAGTTTTTGGCGCATTACTCCGAATAAGATAGGCTATGGCCCTCCCCGCTCGGGAGGGCTTTTTTGTTGTTCACGCCGAAAACACCCCCATTCGCGCAGGTTTTATTGACATCCTCTTGATTTTTTGGTAAATTTGCATCAAGAAAGACCGGTTCTCGAATGACGAACAGACCAGAGGAGGACATACTATGAGACTAAAATGCGCACTCCGGCGGGGCGTGGCCGCCGCCGTCATCGCGGGCATCGTGGTAAGCTCCGGCATCCCGGCCTACGCGGGAACATGGAACATCGCCGACGGCGACATCACCGTGAAAGCGGGCGACGCCGAAGGGACGAACAACGTCAAGCAGGGCGATAACGACTTCGTAAAAGATGCGGGAGACACCGTCATCACCGGCGAGTCGGATAAGCATACCGTCACCATCGACACCTCCGAGGGCGACGTGGACGTCACCTTCGACGACCTGAAGATCGACGTCAGCGGCAAGAAGGAGGGGAATGGCAGCGGTGACGGCCCTGCCCGGGAGAGCAAAGCCGCCGTCACCGTGCAGGGCGACCACGATGCGACCATCGAGCTGGACGGCAAAAACGAGCTGAAGAGCGGCAGCTACAATGCGGGCCTCGAGAAGAACGGCCACGAGTCGGAGGGCACCCTGACCATCAAGGACGACAAGGGCAAGGACGGCTCCCTCACCGCCGAGGGCGGCGACGGCGGCGGCGCAGGCATCGGCGGCGGAAAGGAGAGTACCGGCAGCAACATCACCATCCGGGGCGGTACGGTGGAGGCTGTGGGCGGGAGCAGCGCGGCAGGCATCGGCGACGGCGCATACCGCGCGTCGGACGACACCGACGACCCGAACCCGGGAAAACTCTACATCTGCGGCGACGCCGAGGTGACGGCCAAGGCGGGAAGCCAGATATTGGACGCCAAGGTCCCGGCCATCGGCGGAACGTACGGCGAAGTGCCCACGGAGTCCCTTTCTGACGCCGACCACAAGGTGACGGGAGGACGCTTGACCCGCTACGGCCCCGACGGCACCGTGATGGAGGGGATGGGCTACGACTACACCTCCACCCCCACGCCCCAGCCGGAGGAGGACGAGGACGACGACGATGATGACGTCCCGCCCCCGGCACAGGAG
>NZ_DBFEGU010000165.1:0-2400 GCF_048329335.1 Eggerthella sp.
CCCCCGTCCCCTCGTCCGCCGACGCCCTCGCGGGTTCGTTCTACGCCTTCGCGGGCGCGAACGAGCTTGCGGCTCCGGCCGAGGAAAGCCCCGTGCGCGTCCTGCGCGGCGACTCGCTGGCCGATTTCATCGAGTGGGTGCGCCTGCGCACCGACCTCGACACGGTGGCCGAGGACGGCCACGCCGTCACCATGATGACCGTGCACTCGTCGAAAGGCCTCGAGTTCGACTGCGTGTTCGTGGCCGGCATGGAGGAGACGCTGTTCCCCCACATGAACAGCGTGGGCGATGCGGCCGGCATCGAGGAGGAGCGCAGGCTGGCGTACGTGGCCATCACGCGCGCCCGCAAGAAGCTGTTCCTCACCTGCGCCTACGCCCGCCAGATCTTCGGCCAGACGTCGTCGAACCCCATCTCCCGGTTCGTCCAGGAGATCCCCTCCGAGCTGCGCCAGACCACCGGCCTCGGCTCGGCCGGCTTCAGCGGCACCGGCTGGGAGAAGCGCGGCAGCCGCAAGGGCATCGCCGGCAGCGGCACCGAGGCGGGCGGCGGCCGCGTGTTCGGGCGCTCGAGCGCGTCGGGCCCGACGAACCGCACCGACGACCGCGCCGCGTGCGTGAGCGGCTCCTACGTGCGCCCCGGCGCCGAGAAGAAGGCGGCCGCGAAGATGACGTTCGCCGCCGGCGACACCGTGGACCACAAGACGTTCGGCCGCGGCAAGGTGACGAAGGTGGACGGCGACACGCTGTTCGTGAAGTTCTCCAAAACCGGTCAAACGAAGAAGCTTCTCAAAGATTACGCGCCCATCGTCAAGATCGGCTAGCGCGAGGCCCGCATCGGAAACGGTGCGGCCTCGTCGTTTTTAGGCGTTTCGGCTTCTTCTTTCGCCCAGGCTCTTGCAACGCGGTGCGCTATACCGCATGATAGACGCGTCGATGACGTGCGGTCGCCACCGATCTGCAACCCCGCGCTCTTCGTCCGGCTGGCGAGAGAAAGAGGTTCACCATGAAGATCGTTACCGACTCTTCCGTTATGTTCTCGGTGGAGGAGGGCGCGCGGCGCGGCATGGCCGTGCTTCCGCTCGTCGTGACCATCGACGGCCAAAGCTGGCTCGAATACGAGGACGTGTCGGCCGAGGAGTTCTTGGCGAAGGTACGCGCGGGCGCGCTGCCGCAGAGCGCATCGCCTCCTCCGGCGCTCACCCTGAAGGCTTACGACACCGACGAAGAGGTGATTCACCTCGCCATGGCCGACGGGCTGTCGGGCGCCTACGAGGTGGCGTGCGGCCTCGTCAAGCAGGCGCGCCGTCCCGATCGCGTGCATGTGGTGAACACGCGCACGCTGTGCGTGCCCCATCGGGTGTTGGCCTGCACGGCGGTGCGGCTGGCCGAACAGGGGGCGGACGCAAGGGCCGTCCTCGAGACGCTGCATGCCCAGATCGCTACCGCTCACTCCTACCTCATTCCCGAAGATTTCGACTACCTGCGCCGCGGCGGGCGCCTCACGCCGCTCGCGGCGACGTTCGCTCATCTCGTGAAGGCGTTTCCCGTCATGAAGCAGACCGACGACGGTACGCGCCTCGAGAAGATGAAGGTGGCGCGCTCGTTCGCGAAAGCCGTTAACGCCATCGCCGACGACCTGGAGGCTCGGGGCGTGGGCGATGGCTTCTTCCTGGGCGTGAGCCATGCAGACAACCGCGTGCAGGCCGACGAGGCGTCCGGTATGCTGTCCGAGCGCTTTCCGGGATGCCGCCACGGCGTCTTCGACCTGGGCCCCGCGTTCATCACGCAGGGCGGCCCCGGCTGCCTTGCCATACAAGCTGTCGACCTGGGAGCTTATCCCGATCTCGATTTGGATTAACCGAGGGGCCCGGGATGCGGGCCCCTCGGTGCAGATGCCCGTTCCGGTTGTTCGCCCGCCGAGTCTGGGCCGGCGCGCTAGTTGCACCCCGGGCAGTAGGCGCAGGCCGTCGGCGCGGCGGCTATGCCCCCGAGAGCGCTTTCGCGCAGTTCGAACGGCAAGGTTCGACCCACTTTTCGCATAGCCTCCACCGTCTGGTCGAAGTCGACCAGGTTGCCGATGCCTGCGAGTGCGATCTGCGCGCTGACCAGCGCGACGGCGGCGCCGGCAGCGTTGCGCTTCTGGCAAGGTTCCTCGACAAGACCCGCGATGGGGTCGCATACGAGGCCCATCATGTTGGTCAGCGCGTTGCTGGCCGCGTCGAGGCATTGGGCGGGCGCGCCGCCCATGAGCTCAACCGACGCCGCCGCGGCCATCGCGGCGGCCGAGCCGATCTCGGCCTGGCAGCCGCCTTCCGCGCCCGATACCGTGGCGTTGCGCGTGATGAGGTACCCGATGGCGGCGGCCGCCGCCAGGCCGCGCGCAAGATCGCCATCCGACAG
>NZ_DBFEGU010000166.1:0-3424 GCF_048329335.1 Eggerthella sp.
GGACGGAGGGCTTCGCATCTCGGACGGGTTCCGGGCTCGAGTTTCCCACCTGCGGTTTTGTCGAGATCCCTCGATCGGCGCTCCCTCGGCTTTCTTCAAGGAATCAAACGTCGCGGTTTTTTGTGCGAATCGCAGCCTGGAAGATGCATCGAAGGTCAGTCGTACCCTATTGGGAGGCCGAGCTGTCTGCGGAGTTTCAGCTTCCTCGAGTGGTAGTTTGCCACGCGCACCTGCGATCGCTTTCCGAGGTGCTTGCGGATCCTGTCCGCGATCGCATCGGTGGCGACTAGGCTGTCCAGCTCGTCATTGGTGACGGAGACGACGGTCCATCCCATGGAAGCGAGCGCATTGGTTCTTCGGGAGTCCTCGATGCGCTTCTCTTCCCCGGAGTGCGATTCCCGACTTTGGTACTCCACATCAAGCTTCGCTTCCGGCCAGCATAGATCGCACCGGAAACACGATTTGCCCGTGAGCGCTTGTGCGGCCGGGTTGGCTTTCACCTCGTAGTTCATGCGGGGAATGCCCAGCCCGTATCCGCCGTACATCATGGGCAGGCCGAGGAGGATGGCTTTCTTGGTCTCGCGCGGGGAGGCCGAATTGTCGGCGACATAGCGCAAGGCTTTCGCGGCTTTGGCTGCGCCACGAAGCGACGGATTCCGGGCGGCGAAGTCTGCAAGGGAGCGGACTGAGGACAGGGGTTCGACCTGATAGGCGGACGACGTGCCGGTTCGTTTGGTTTGATAGGAGCCACACAGCTCGTAACCGAGTTCGAGCAGCGCGATCATGCTGTCTTCTTGGGCTGCGATATGCACGAAGGCGAGGGGTGCGGAGCTTACGTACGCGCCGTTGCCGAGCCGGTGAAAGGGGTGTCCGTGCAAGGTCGTTTTGCATACGCGCACCGTGAAAGCGCTTGTAGATCTGCATTGGGATACGCGAGACACCAGAAGATGCGCAGGCTGTTCGAGCATCATGGATGGGTGCAACGTTTCGAGCGATTCGAGGGCCTGCCGAAAGGCGCACATGCTAGGCGCTCGATCCGGCATCGTGTGCGCTCCGCTGCGCAAAAGGGTTCGCTCTCGCGGGCCGGTCGTGCGCAGGATCTGCAAAGCGGTTTCGTATCCGAAGCATATCGAGGGTGAAGCCACCGCGCCTCCTCAGTGCCCTTGGGTTGAGAGGATCTTACGGGCGTGGTAGGGGAAACGAGGGCACGGTTTCCGCAATGGGCCGCCTCGTGAGGAGGGGCGCTCGCACTGGCTCTTTGTTGCCGATATTCTAGCACGCGAAAGGCGGTGCGGGAATGCGAGTGCAGCAAGATGCAAGCGACCGACGGCCAGGCCGACAGCCGGTTCCATCTTGCCGCCACGATCGGGTGCGCGCCTATTCGGCCGCATCGGCGTTTAGCGCATCCCCCTCTTCCTCGATGGCCTGCACCTCGATCACTTCCATGATGAGGCGACCGAAATCGGGCGCGGTGGCCGAGGTGATGACGGGCCCGCCGATCTTCTTCTCGGCTGCTTTGCGCGCGATGCCCGCCACCTCGCCGCCTGAGCGTGCGACCTCGCGGTGCTCGGGGAGGCTTTCAGGGTCGGTCGCTCGCTCGACCTCGGCCGTGGTGGCTTCCGCCAGCGTGCTCAAAGCTAGCTCTAGGTCGCTCATGTTGTCGCGCAGGCTTTCGTTGGCGAGGCCTTTGAAGGTTTTGTACTCGCGGGCGGTCAGATCCGACCAGGCGTGATATATGTCGTTGGTCAGGATGGCGTATTCGGAATTGGTTTTCACGCCGCGTTCTCGCCATTCGAACGTCAGGTTCTTCCTCGCGCGAATGGAGAACAGGGGCTGGCTGATCCAGTCCTCGGTGTAGCCTTTGCGGCGGTAGTACTCGATGGCGCGTTCGATGGCGAGCTCGGGGTCGAACATTTCGTCGATGCGCTCTTTGCCGACCTGTGCGAGCCACAGCTTGAACGGCTCGGCCTTGGGCGAGGGGATGGACCGGACGAGGCGCAGGATCTGCTCGGTGGTGCCGGCATCGGTGCGGTAGAACTATTGTCTTCCGCAGACTGCGTTTTCAGTTGGCTGCATTCTGCAACCAACCGACCGCCTTCCTCTTCGAGGCGATGCTTGAGCGCTCTCCGATAGGTGCGAGCTTCGGGGCTTTCCGTCAACATCGCCATCGCGTCCATGATGGAAAAGTTCCCGACTTATGCGCTGCTCTGCCATGAAAAAGGCCGAAAAAGGCAATGTCCGTGACTTATGTGCGCTCCGAAAGGCTCCAACCTTCTCTTTTTTGCGGCTCTCGCAATTCAAAAGATTCTGTGACCAGGTATTTCCCTGATCACGTTCACGATGAGGCGCGCAGAAGTCTAAGACTTGCTTGGCGGAAGTGCGCATAAGTAGGGGACATTGCCGTTTTCGGCCTTTTCCATGGCAGAGCGCGTTTCACTGCCGGTTTTGCCGTTTGGGCTTGGAGCGAAAAGAGGGTGCGTGCGGTTGCGGCTCTCGAAATGCGGGTTCCCGCGTTTGCCTTGCGGTACAATACCCTCTATGAGCGAACCGGCATCCATAGTGATCATCGAGGACGACGCCGACATCAACGAGGTGGTGGCGGTGCATTTGCGCCGCAACGGGTTCGCTTGCACGCAGGCCTTCTCGGGCAGCGAGGGGCGGCTGCTGCTTTCCGGCTCCGAGCCGTTCGACCTCGTGATCACCGATCTCATGCTGCCGGGCATGGCGGGCGAGGACGTGGTGCGCCTCGTGCGCGCCCGCGGCGACATGCCCGTCATCGTGATGTCGGCGCGCACGACCGCCGCCGACAAGGTGGCGCTGCTGAAGCTGGGCGCCGACGATTACCTGACCAAGCCCTTCGACCTCGACGAGCTGCTGGCTCGCGTGCAGGTGCAGCTGCGCCACGCCGACGTTCGCCGCGCATCCGCGTCCGGCGCGCCTTCCGACGAGCGCCTCCCCGAACCCGCCGCCGCAACCGCGATGCGCTACAAAGACTGGACGCTCGACGTCGACGCCCGCACGCTTTCGGTGCGGGAAGAACCCGTGCGCCTCACGCGCCTTGAGTTCAACATCCTCGAAGCCCTCGTGCGACGTCCGCGCAAGGTGTTCACGAAGCGCGAGCTGTTCGAGATCGCATGGAACGAGGAAAGCGCGGTCGAGGAGAAGGCCATCAACGTGCACGTCAGCAACATCCGCAGCAAGCTGCGCGCCGCGCATTCGGCCGGCGAGATCGAAACGGTATGGGGCATCGGCTTCAAGCTGGCCGAATGAGCGGTTCGCTTGCCGTCGCGCGCATTCTTACAACTTTCTTAACGTTTTCGGGAAGGTTCCCTAACGCCTTCTCCGTATCGTGGATGACAGAGCGTTCACGGCAGGAGTAGGCGGGATTGCTGCAGCGAGCCGCATAACCTTGAAGGTTCTGAGG
>NZ_DBFEGU010000167.1:0-14269 GCF_048329335.1 Eggerthella sp.
AGATCGACCCATCGGCCCGGCCGTCCGCCCCTCCCCCTATCGCGGACCGCCGGGCATCTTCATGCCCCGATCCCGACCATCTCCTCTTTTCCCGTTCACGTCGTCGGAAAAGCCGGCGCGGACGCCTCGTGGGCGTCCGCACACGGACGAACAACCGGAGACCATGGCATCATTTTGCGCCTGCCGAACCCAACCCGTCGCCGAAGCCCTACAATGGATCAAAGAGCTTGAGACAGGAGATCCGATGCCGGGCAGCCGACGAAAAAGCGCCTCGACGCAAGGCCATACGTATGTCATCGACCAATCGTATCGCGTCGTGTATCTCGACCGTGCGGCCCGTCGTGTATTCCCCGGTGGACGAGTGGGCGAACTCTGCTACGAATGCTTCCGCGGGCAAAGCGAACCGTGCAAGGACTGCCCCTGGAACGCCGAGTCGAACGAGCACGCGACGCAAAGCGTCATCTACAGCGCGCGCACGGGAAGTTGGTACGAGATAACCTGCCTCGAGCTGGACTGGTTCAACGAAGGCCCCTGCGTGCTGTTCTCCGGCCATCCCGTCGACGAGCACAGCCGCAGCTTGTTCACGTCGTTGAGCGAGCCGTCATCTTACGATGAGCTGTTCGAACTCAACCTCACCGACGATGCATACAAGATTCTCTACCATGAGCCCGGAAAATTCACGACGCCTCCGCTCGAGGGACGCATCAGCGACATGTTCCCCGACGTGCGCGACCGCATGATCCACCCCGAAGACCGCGATCGCTTCCATGCGTTCTGGGATTTCGACACGTTGCTCGACCGCATCGAACAAGCAGGCGGCGCACTGCGCGGAGAGTTCCGCAAGCACCTCGAATCGGGGGCATGGAGCTGGACGTCGCTGACCGTGGCACCCGTCAAGCGCGGCGGAAGCGGCGAGCGCGTGGTCATGTGCTTCATCGCGGACATCGAAGAAGAGATGCAGCGACGCACGGATCAGGCAGAACGCTCGCAAATCCAGCTATTGCGCGAACGCGACCAGCTGACCGGCCTGTACAATGCGGCTACGTTTTACGACAAAGCCGAACACCTGGTAGCCGACATGCCCGACATCGCGTACGATGCAGCGTACATCGACATCGAGCACTTCAAAATATACAACGAGTGGCATGGGCGCGAAGCAGGCGACGCCATCTTGCGCGCCATCGCCTCACGTATCGGGGAGATCGCCCGTAAGCACGGCGGCATAGCCGGCTACCTGGGCGGCGACGATTTCACGCTGCTGCTGCCTCACGGCCTGATCGACGAAAAACGCGTGGAAAGCGAGCTGAAGAAGGAGCCGTTCGATTCCGAGGACACCATCGGGTTCCAGCCCGCTTTCGGAGTGTGCGCCATCGACAGCCCGGACGTGTCCGTAGTCACCGCCTGCGACCATGCGATGATCGCCATGAACTCCGTCAAAGGCGCCTACACCAAGCGCATCGCCTGGTACGAAGCCGAGATGACCGAGGAGATGGAGACCGAGGCGAAGATCCTGCTCGAGGTGAAGCGCGCGCTGACGAACCATGAGTTCGTGCTGCACTGGCAACCGCAATGCAACACGCGCACCGAGCGCATCGTGGGCCTCGAAGCCCTCGTGCGCTGGCAGCACCCTTCGCGCGGCATCGTCATGCCGGGCGCGTTCATCCCCGTGCTCGAGCGCAACAACTTCATCGCCAGCCTCGATCTGTACGTATGGGAGGAAGCGTGCCGCCATATCCGTTCATGGATTGATCGCGGCGGTGTGCCCATTCCCGTATCGGTGAACATCTCCCGGGCCGACCTGTACGCCATCGACGTGGTCGAAGCGCTGGAAGGCCTGGTCTCAAGATACGACCTCGACCATCGCCTGCTAGAGCTCGAGATCACCGAAAGCGCGTACGCAGAAGACGAGAAAATGGCCGATGCGGTCGCCCGTCTCAAAGGACTCGGCTTCACCATCCTCATGGACGATTTCGGCAGCGGTTATTCCTCGCTCAACATGCTGAAGGACATCACGGTCGACATCTTGAAAATCGACATGGGCTTCCTCGCTCGACAGGATCAGTCTCAACGCAGCGAAAGCATCCTTGAGGCCATCGTGTCCATGGCTCGATTCATGGATCTGCGCATCATCGCCGAGGGCGCCGAGACGAAGGAGCAGGTGGACTTCCTGCAAGGCATAGGTTGCGATTACGCGCAGGGCTACTACTTTTACCGTCCCATGTCTACCGAGGCGCTCGAGCAACTGCTGTCGCAGGACGGCATCGTGGACTACCGAGGCGTGTTGAACCCCAGCATGGAGCTCATCGACGTGAACGCGCTGCTGCACGACGACATGGTAAGCCGCGCTGCTGTAAACAACCTGATCGGCGGCTTAGCCGTGTACGCCGTGTACGCCGACCGTTTCGAGCTGCTGCAAGTGAACAACGAGTACTACCACGTCACCGGATGCAACTCGATCGATCTGCGCGAACGACAGAACCGGATCTCACGCCAAGTGCACCCCGACGATCTGCCCCTCGTACAAAGCATGTTCGCCGAAGCGTACGAGCGCCCCGTCACGGGAGCCGAAGCCACCTTTCGTCGGTACCGACTGAACGGCGAGATCATGTGGATGCGCATGCGCGCCTTCTTCCTGCGCCGCGAGCAAGACCGCACCATCTTCTTCGCCTCGCTGGCGGACGTGACCGAGCAGAAACAGCAGGAAGACGAGCTGCGCGAGTCGCAGGCGGTGCTCGAATTGGAAGACGAGGTCCTGCATCGCATCATTCAGCAATCGGATCTGAACGTGTGGGTGTACGACATCGCTTCCGACCGACTGTCGTTCCAGAACCTCTCGTCGAACGGCATCGCCTCCCTTTTGGCCGCCTCGGCGGACGAGGAGGACACCGCCAGCCTGGGCGACGACGTGAGCAATGTCCTGCGGAGGCTGTCGCGCGAAACGTTATGGGGCAGACCTGCCTCTCGCACGATCAAGGTATGGTCGAATACGGGAGAGCCGCTGACGCTGCATATAGAACGCGAGATCGTGCCAGACGCGAACGGCAAGCCCGCCCGCGTCATCGGCTACCTGGAAGATCCTTTGAACGATTCGCGGGCGAAACTGACGCGCTCGGACGACAACCGGCTGCTCGACATCCTCAAGGGCGCCGCGGTGGATCACTGGTATATCAACGTGAACACGAAGAGCTTCCTCAACTCGGCCGATCGCCGCGCATGGCGCTATTGGGCCGGAATCTCGCTGGACGACTGGTCGAGCAGCATGCTCGAAGACCGCCTTGGCAAATACATCGGCCCAAGCCAGGACGCAGAAGCCATCGAGAACTTCCTCGATTTCGACGACATGCTGCAGCGTTTCGCCGACGGAGAGCGCAACGACTCCCTCGAGTACCGACTCGGCGAAAACGACGATGAACGCTGGATGGAGCTGAGCTACCGCATGGTGCAGCTCGAGGAAGACGGCTACGTGTACGCCTATCTGTCGGTCACCGACATCGACGAGCGCAAGCGTCGCGAGCTCGATCTGGAGGACAAGGCCGAGCACGACGCGCTGACCGGCCTGCTGAACCGCCAAAGCGCCTCGGTGCGCATGGCCAACGCGCTGGAGCGCACGCTGCAGCGCGGTTACCGCGGCGCGTTCGCCATCATCGACCTCGACGACTTCAAGCAGGTGAACGACCGCTACGGCCACCTGTCGGGTGACACGGTGCTGGCCGACGTGGCGCAGCATTTGTGCGGTGCGTTCAGGAAGGGCGACCTTATCTGCCGCTGGGGCGGCGACGAGTTCGTCGTGTACTGCGAGGACATGGAGCGCGACGATATCGAGAGGCGCCTGGTCGAGCTGTCGGAAGGCCCTTGGAACGCGACGCTGCCCGACAACCGCGTGATCGAGCTGTCGGTGTCGACCGGCATCGCCATGGTGCCGCAGGACGGCATCGCGTTCAAGACGGTGTACGAGCGCGCCGATCGCGCGCTGTATCGAGCGAAATCGAAGGGCAAGGCGCACTTCTGCTTCTTCGAGGCGGACAAGGACTCCTAGGCTTATACGCCCAGACCCACCGTCATGTGCATCATGTAGAACGCGAACCGCATGACGAAGATGCCGGCCAGCACGAGCACGGCAGCTCCCGCCGCGCGCCCGACCGACAGCCGAACCCGTCGAGGCCACAATTCGACGGCGTCCAGGCCAATGCCCGCCATGCCAAGCACGCCGAACGCGCATACCATCAAACCGTACGAGGGCACCAGTTCCGCCGCCGTAAGATACGAGTTCTCGATCGAGGCCAAATCCGCACCCTGCACGCCGAACGTCACCACGTTCACGGCCAACGCCGCAGCGGCCACCATCGTCAGCACGCGTCCCATACGGCCTTCAACCGGCTCGTAACCCGCGGCGCGCAGCCCCGCGATGGCGAGTATGGGGCCGCCCACCAGCGCGTTCAGCATCAAATTGAGCGGCACGTACACCGTGTGCCACGACACTATGGTGTCGGCGGCATAGGCGCAGCCCACCGCAGCCACGAACACCGCGCCCGCCAGCATGGCCAGAACGAGCCACGCTCGCTGTAACTGCGGTTTGGGATGCTCGACGAAGTTGTACAGCCAATACAATCCGGCCAGCGCCAGAAACACCACCGCACAGAACACCTCGGTGGACAAGGGGCTGCGTCCCACCCCAAGGAACACGTACAGCGCGTTAGCGGGGTTGCCCAGGTGGGTGGCCGAGGCGACGAGACCCACCATGGCAACCACGAGGGGCAACCCCAAGAACACGTTGAGCCGCTGACGCAGGGCAACGGACGCGCCGCGCCCCAGCACGGGAAGCCCCATGCAGATGAACGCAACCACGCCCGACGGTGCCAACGTCGTGAACAGCACGAGCGTAATCTCGCCGAGCGCGGTATCGAATCCTGAAATCATGCAGGCTATCCTAGCGGTAGAACCTCGGGTAGACGACGTCCAGGCCCAACTCGGCCTGAATGCCTTCGAGCGAAGCCTTCGTGAGACGCGCGAGACCTTCATAGAAGGGCTGGCCGGCCGCCTCGATCAGCTGGTCGAGGAAGTGCGACGACCAGGTGAGCAGATGCAGCCGCAGAAACTCGCCTAGATCCTGCGGCTGGTTGCGCGCGATCCAGGCCATGAGCACCAGCATGAGGCCCACATGATCCTCGGGCGTCTTGTCGTCCGTCTGACGCGCGATGCCGTGAGAGCGCATCCACGCGCGCAGCTCCAACGTGGTCGCACCGAACACGACGCATTCGCGATCCGTGTACACCGAGCCCCAAGGCGGCGCGGGCTTCGGCGCGGGACCGATGAACAGGCGGCGGTATTCCCACACCAGGCCGTCGGCGTCGATGCCTTCCGCCAACCCCGAGCGCATGAGATCGAGGTCGCACCGCGCCTCGGCTTCGTCGACGAACGGCCACTCCACGGCGGCCTGCGCAACGTCGATCGCGGCCATGGCCGCGAAGGCCGGGCCGGCATCGCCCTTCACCGGGTCTTGCAGGTAGAACGGCCCCAGCGTCTCGCCGACGAACGCGATGGCCTCGCGCACATCCTCGGACAGCGGCACGGTTGCTTCTTCGCTCATTCCATGATCTCCTTATCGGTTGCCCGAAATCCAACTTCCAACAGGTTCGCCACGACGCCGTCCTTCGATTCCGCAGGACGGGCATCGGCGGACGGTTTGACGAACAGGTTCGGCACGGTCGCCTCGGGCCGGGGAAACGGCGCGATGGCCGCGCGCTCGCCGAGCTTCTCCATATCGCCGACCGGCCCGAAGTCCAGCGCGCGAGCCGGGCAGGCCTCGACGCACACCGGCTTCTCGCCCACGGCCACGCGTTCGATACAGCCGTCGCACTTCACCGAGTGCCCCTTTACGCGATCGACGCGCGGAGCGCTATACGGGCACGACAGATGACAGTATCCGCAGCCGATGCAGTGCCGGTCGTTGACGCTGACCAGCCCGGTCTGCTCGTCTTTGTGCATGGCCTCGGTGGGACACACGCGCACGCACACCGGATCGTCGCAATGGTTGCACGCCACCGACACGTTGTACGAGAAGCAGGTGGAGCCGAAGGTGCCGTCGCCGTTGCGAACCGTATCGCCTCCCGTGTATTCGAGCACGCGGCGGTAGGCGGTGCCGACGTCGAGGTCGTAGGCGTCTTTGCAGGCGAACATGCACGTTTTGCACCCTGAGCAACGCGTTCCATCGAAGAAAAAAGCCTGCTGGGACATGTGGCGACCTCCTCTCGTCAACACGGAACCGCAAGCGCTCCCCCTATCCCAAAAAGCGGGGTACGCTGTATTTTAGCGTACCCCGCCAAGACGTGCGCCTCGCGCCGCAGATTGCCACGAGCCCCTCACGGAGGGAAGAGGGGCCGTGGCGTCGTACGCGAACAGTCCTGCTACGCGACCTCGAGCGGGTTGGCGATTTCCGCCGCGCCCACCGGCTGAGCGTCCGCGGATGCCTTGATAAAGATGTTCGGGGTGGTTTCGGACGGGTCGGGAAGCGGAGCGATGTTGCCGCGCTCGCCCATCTTCGCCATCTCCTCGGCCGTGCCGAAGTCCAGGGCGCGGGCCGGGCAGGCCTCCACGCACACCGGCTTCTCGCCCGCGGCCACGCGCTCGGCGCAGCCGTTGCAGCGCACGGCCTTCTTCTTCTCCTCGTCCACCTTCGGCGCGTTGTACGGGCACACGATGGCGCACGTGCCGCAGCCGATGCACTTCTCCTCGTCGATGGACATGAGGCCCGTGTCGGCGTCCTTGATGATGGCGCTCTGCGGGCACTTCTCGAAGCAGATCGGCGAATCGCAGTGGTTGCACGACATGGACAGCGGATAGCTGACGCACGTGGTGGTCAGGATGCCGTCGGCGTCCTTCACGGTGTCGCCGATGGTCACCTCGTACACGTGGCGGAACGAGATGCCCAGATCGATGTTCTTGTAATCCTTGCACGCCATCTGGCAGGTCTTGCACCCGGTGCAGCGCGTGCCGTCAAAGTAGAATGCCTGTTGAGACATGGTATATCACCCTTTCTGCGGCTCGTCGCCCTACGCCTTGGTAACCTGGCAGATGTTGCTGTGCTGAGGGTTGCCCTTCGCCAGCGGAGACGGGCGATGGGTCGTCAGCGTGTTGATGCAGCCGCCCTTGTCGACGCGATCGCCGTACATGTCGGCGTCGTGCCATGCGCCCTGCGAGATGCACACCGTGCCGGGAACCACGCGCGGCGTGACCTTCGCCAGCAGCTCGATTTCGCCGAACGCGTTCTTCACGCGGATCTTGTCGCCCTGCTTGATGCTGCGCTCCTTCGCGTCGGCGGGGTTGATCCACGCCTCCTGCGGGTTGACTTCCTTGAGCAGCTCAATGCCGCCCCAAGAGGAGTGCGTGCGACCGCGATAGTGGAAGCCGCTGCAACGCAAGGGGAACTCGTCGGTGGGCACGTCGGTCTCGGTGAAGCCGTGCGTGTACACCGGGATGGGCGAAATGAGATCTTCCTCGCCAAGCTCCCAGGTGGCGGCGATGCCGGCCAGCGTCTCGGAGTAGATCTCGATCTTGCCGGTAGGGGTGTCCAGCGGGTTGGCCGCCGGATCGTTGCGGAACGCCTCGAACGCGATGGTCGCGCCCTTCGGGTTCTTGCGCGTGTAGACGCCCATCTCCATGGCCTCGTCGTACGTCGGCAGCTCGGTGTCCTTCTCGCGCGTCTTCTCGTAGAGCTCCTTGATCCACTCTTCCTGCGTCTTGCCCTCGGTGAACTGCTCCTTCACGCCCATCTTGTCGGCGATGAGGGTCAGGGCATCGTAGAGGGTCTTGCGCTCGAACTTCGGCGTGGTGCACGGCTGGCCGCTGATCATGTACGCGTTGTCGCCGCCGGTGCCGATCTGCGACACCTGCTCGAAGCGGAACAGGTCGGGCAGCAGGATGTCGGCGTATTTGGCGGAGTCCGTCATGGCCGTCTCCCACACCACGATGAACTCGCACTTGCTCTCGTCGGCAAGGATGTCGTGCGCGTAGTTGATGTCGCCATGCTGGTTCGTCAGGCAGTTGCCGGCGTAGTTCAGCATGCACTTGATGTTCTGGTTGAGCTTGTCGGCGCCCGTCACGGCGGAGTTGAGCGCCGTCATCTCGGTGCCATGGTCGATGGCCTCGGTGAACAGGAACACGGGGATCTTCGCCTTGATGGGGTTGTCACCGGCCGGCAGGGACTGCAGGCTGATGGAGTACGAACCCTCGCGGCAGCCGTTGCTCGTGCCCGGCAGACCGACCTGGCCGGTCAGCAGCGGCAGCATCATGATGGACCAGCAGTTCAGCTCGCCGTTGCTGCGGCGCTGCGGGCCCCAGCCCTGCACGACGTACAGCGGCTTGGCAGCGCCGATCTCGGCCGCCAGCTCCTTGATGCGGTCGGCGGAGATGCCGCAGATGGGGGCGGCCCACTCGGGGGTCTTCTCCACCATGTCGTAGCCGGTGCCCATGATGTAGTCCTTGTAGGACTTGCTCTGGCCCTTGGCGCTCTCGGGCATGGTGTCCTCGTCGTAGCCGACGCAGTAGGTGTCCAGGAACTCCTTGTCCACCAGGTCGTTCGCGATCAGCTCGTGCGCGATGGCGGAGCAGAGCGCGGCGTCGGTGCCGGGGTTGATGGGCTGCCACTCGGCGGAACGGCCCATGACGGAATCGTTCATGCGGGGGTCGATGTAGATCATCTTGCCCTTCGTGGTTTCGCGCAGATGCACCCAGTCGTAGTGCGACACGGCGCCGCCCTGGCGCGTCTCGGTCGGGCTCGTGCCGAACGCGAGGATGAGCGCGGCGTCCTCGGCGGCGTTGAGCGTGCTGCCGCTGAAGCCCGATGCGCCGTAGGTGTGAGGCACGATCATTTCCATCTGCATGGCGCTGTAGTCGCCGTACGATCCCAGGCAACCGCCGATGCAGTTCATGAAACGCGGCAGCGAGCGAGCCGTCGTGGAGCTCACGCCCGTCGCGTAGGGGATGTACACGGACTCGTTGCCGTACTCGTCGATGATGCGCTTGAGCTCGCTGGCGATCGTGTCAACGGCCTCGTCCCACGAGATTTGCTCGAACTTGCCTTCGCCGCGCTTGCCGACGCGCTTCATGGGGTAGTTGATGCGGTCGGGGTTCGCGAGCCAGCGGCGGTACGTACGACCGCGCAGGCAGGCGCGAGGCTGCACCTCGTCGAAGCCGGCGTCCTTGCTCGTGTAGGTTTCCACCCAGGCGACCTCGTCGTCCTGCACGTGGAACTTCAGGCTGCAACGGCCGGGACAGTTGATGGCGCAGTGGCCCCACGTCGTGGTCTCCTCGACGGCCTGCGTCGCAGCGGCGTCGCCGCCCTTCGCGCCGTCGGCGCTCGGCGAGCAGCCGAACAGCGACACGGCACCCGTGCCCATCGCGGCCGCACCCAGGCCGGCCAGCGCCGAGCCCTTCATGAACGTGCGGCGAGACACCTGAGCGTTCTCCAACATGTTCGTCATGGTCCCTCCCTCTTTCCTCTCTCGTCTGGCGCTCCGCTTCCCGGGCGGAACGCCTCGCATTGTGGCACTCCCCCGCGACCGCCGTGTCACATAAAATATGCGAACTTATCGTTTCCCCAGGTCACAAGACAGCACTTTGGGTAATGCGTCGCACGATACTTCTGACAATACCGTTATACTGATGCAACGGGAACAGTGTGCGGGAACGGAAAAACCGCATATGCGCGCGGTCTCGGGGGAGGATCTTTGAACGCAGCCACCATCGTCAGCATCATGAAGCCGAACATCACCTCGCTCGGCTACGGCTTGTTCTTGGCCATCAACGCCGCGGGCGTATGGGGCGGCGTGTTCCCGTTTCTTCCGATGGAGTTCCAAACCACCGAGATCGTGTTCTGGTTCTTCCTCGCGCAATCGCTCGTGTTCTCGTTCAGCTACTTCGCCAGCGCCCTGGGATCGTACTTCTTCCCCGGCCCCACGCGCACATTCATCGTACGGCTGGCCACCATGCCCTACCTTTTGGGATGGTGCTGCCTCATCGCGGCCATCTATCTGGACGCATGGGCGCTGCCGCTCGTCGTCAGCGGCGGCGCGCTCCTGGGCCTGGGGTCGGCCGGTTTCTACATGCTGTGGCAACGCCTGTTCGCCAGCCAGGATTCCGACACCGGCAACCGCGACCTCATCAAGGGTACCCTATACGCGGCGGTGCTGTACTTCTCGCTGTACCTTATTCCGCAAGCGGTGACGGCGTTTCTCATCCCGCTCGTGTTCCTGCCGCTATTCGGGTTGACCATTGTGCTGAAAAGCCGCGAGATCGACCTCGATCAAGCCATGTTCCAGGACGTGCCGCGCGACCATCCGCTCGTGTACCAGCGCCTGGTGAACGACTACTGGCGAAGCGCGCTATGCGTGGGCGCGCTGGGGTTCTGCACGGGCATCATGCGCTCCCTGGCCATCGGCGAGCCGGCGGTGGGATCACTCGTGAACGTGCTGTCGATGGGCGGATCGTTGACCGCGGCTATATCGCTGCTGGTGCTGTGGCAGTTCAAGAACCTCAGCGTGAACGTGGTGGGCGCCTACCGCGTCTTCTTCCCGTTCGTCATCACCTCGTTTCTGCTGCTGCCGTTTCTGCCCGAGGAGTACGCGCGCTGGCTGGCCGGCGGCCTGTACGCCGTGTACAGCGTGGCTATCATGCTCATGATGATTCAATGCGCGCAAGCTTCGCGCGACCGCGGCATCAACCCCGTGTTCATCTACGGGTTCTTCGGCGGCATCGTGTACGCGCTGCACGACGTGGGCTTCATCGGCGGCACGTTCGCCGAGCAGACCATGATCATCGGCATCGCGCCGCTCGCCGTGGTGGCGCTCGTGGCCGTGTACCTGCTGGGGCTCATGTACTTCATCGGACAGGGCGGGTTCCGCCGCATCTTCAAACACGACAGCGATGCCGCGGCCAGCATCGAGCTGGTCGCCCTACGCGCGCATGCGCCCGAGAAGAAGCCTGCAGGGGCGAACGCGGAGGGCGAAAAGCCCGACGACGCGGTGCCGAAGAAGGCGGGCAAGCGCGGCGATCGGCCGCCTCGCGCGAGCCGCAAGCCGCAGCGCGAACGCAAGCGCGAGGAGCGCGTGTACCTCGACCGCATCTCGAAGCAGGCGGCGCTGTTGCAGCAGCATTACCGTCTGAGCGAGCGCGAGACGGAGGTCATGGAGCTCATCGCGCGCGGCAACACCGTGGCGCGCATCGCCGAGGATCTCGTGGTCACCGAGAACACCATCCGCACGCACTCGAAGCGCATCTACGCGAAGCTGGACATCCACAAGAAGCAGGAGCTGCTCGACCTCATCGAGTCCTTCGACCCCAACGACTTGCAGGAATAGAAACGCTGCAGTGCGCGGAAGCCCGCTTCGAGACCCTTTGCCTAAGGTCGCGCGCGACCCCGATTGTTGTACATCGATTCTCCTTGCGGAGCACGGCCGTTTTTGTATAATAAGGGCGAGCCGCAGGGAGCGCTAACTCCCCACGGCTCTCGGATCGCTTCGGCGGTTTGGGTTTACTGTGAGCGCTCCTTTCCCTTGCGGGTTTGGAGCGCGTCTCTTATCATCAGGAAAATCTCGATGATTCGGGACATCAGCCTCATAAGCACTTCAGCCAACACCAGCAAATCCAAAACGGTCATGGTCATCACCTCCGTTCATCTAGAATATGAGAGGGAGAGGCACCAAGCCGCCGGACCGAATCCGTATCTATAAGTATAGCGAGCCCGTTCCACGTTTCCATGGCACGCATCACCATGGAAAACCTTCCCGACCTTGCCCTTTTCCAACGCCGCTCCCACGCAAATTCCACGCGCCTTGCCATCGTTTCCAACGCGGATTCCACGCGCCTTGCACGCGGTTCCAACGCCGTTTCCACGCAGCGGGACGAACGCGCGAAAACGCACCGGGCGAGCTCTCGCGACGTAATCAAGACCGCCCCTCAGCAAAGTCTCACCTGATCGCATGCTATACTTCTTGCCATCTGGGTTCGCCGCACGTTTCCCTGATCGGAGCTGCCATGAACGCTGCATCGCATGTCGAATCGCCAATATCCGGACGGAAGCTGTGCGCGTTCGCACTCGCCGCGGCGCTTGCACTCATGGCGGGAGCACAGTTCGCTCCCGCGCATTACGCCTGGGCTGAAGACGAGCCAGCGGCAACGGCTCAGGCGGATGCGACTCTCCCTGACGCGGCCCCACTCGAGGAAGCCCCGCCCGAGGTGGCAGCCTTGGCGCCCATAGAGAATGCGCCGCACCTCGACCTGAAGGACGGTTCCATCCTCTTGAAGGACTCCGGCTCGAACCTCCAATACAGCCAGGACAACGAGGCAACGTGGACGTCCTATTCCGGCAACGTGACGATCGGTGGAACGGCAGGCAGCGGCACGAACGTGCAAGTGCTCAACGGAACCCATACGATACTTCTCAACGGCGTTACCATCAACGAGCCGCGCGCCAATCACGCGGCGATTGAAATCGGCAGCGACACGCAGGCTGCGCAGCTTACGCTCTGGCTGTATGGCTCGAACAAGCTTTCCGGTTCGAGCGGGTATCCCGCAATTTTCGCACCTGGTAAGGCTCATCTGATTTTCAAAGGCGATCTCTACGGCAGTCTGGAAGCGCAGGGAGGATACGAGGCTCCCGCCATCGGTGCGGACAGCGCGGTTTCAAGTTGCGGCACCATCGAGTTTTGGCAACCCGGCAACGTAACCGCGCGAAGCGGCAACGGCGCCCCTGCCCTCGGCGACCCGACCTCGAGCGCTGTGGATGCAACGGGGTCGGTGTCTTTCTTTTCGGGAACGGTGACCTTGCAGTCCTCAGGCACTTGCGACATTACCGCGAAAAGCATCGTCACCGGCGGCGGCAACATTCACCTCTCGCAGCGCCCGCCCGCCAACACGACGCTCGCCGTCGATCAGGGCGGCTCCTTCCCCAGTTCCGCGTATGTTCTGGTGTCGGGCTTGGCGGCAGGTGAGAATCTGCTCGGAGCCAGTTTTGGTGAGAAAGGCCCTGTCTTTGTCAGAGGCGATCGGTGGGTGGATGCCAAGCATTACATCGTAGACGGCTTCGCCACTTGGATGGACGACGGCGATCTGGGACTTTTTCTCGACAGAAACCTGCTTAAGGACGGCAGCTCCGTCAAGATGAGCTTTAGCGAATCCGGCAACGTATACGAAGGCACGATCAAGGGTTCTGCCGAAGCCGGATACACGCTTCATCTGGCCATTCCCGACCCGCCTGTTGAAAACCCCGTCGTCAGCATGCACGAAAAAAAGGGCTGCAAGCTCATCGTCGATGTGAGTTCGGAGGGCATTCCGCAGTACACCCTCGACGGGGGAGTGAGTTGGACGCGCTACAGCGGGTACCTGGCTGTCACGGGAGCCGCAGATTTTACCTCCTTCCCCGTAAGCAATCAGGTGATCGTGAGGAAAGGTACTCACGCGCTGCGCTTTCAGGATCTGAGCGGCGTTGCGGCTTCAATCGAGGAATCCTCGAACGTGACGCTCACGCTGGTGGGAAGTAATTACATATGCGGCCACAGATTGGAGGCGTCGCCGGGGGTGGCGGTTCGAGGCACCTCGTCTCTTACCATCAACGGCAAGGGAACCTTGAATGCCGTGGGAGCAGGCACAGGTCGTCAGCCTTGCATCCTGGGAGAGCCGAACACGACCATCTCGATAGCGGGCGGCACGGTTCTCGCTCATTCGGGAGTAACGGGCGGTAATGGCATTACTGCAGGAAAGCTCGTTGTTTCCGGAGGCACTGTCGAAGCGCTCAGTCAGTCGAGTGGAAGCGCAGCGATCACGGCGAGCAAGTCCATCACCATCAGCGGCGGGTCGGTTACCGCCAAAGGCTCCAAGTTCGTCGCTGGCATCGGGTCGGACCATTACGGCTCGTGCGGCTCCATCACCATCAGCGGCGGCATAGTGAACGCGCACGGCGGCGACCTGTCTGCAGCCATAGGTTGCAGTGTCGGCGACTCGTGCGGGGAAATCAAGATCAGCGGGGGCACCATCAACGCCGTCGGCGGTCCGGGCACTTATGGAGCCGGTCGGGTCGCGGCTATCACCAGCTCCGTCAAGGCGCCCGTCATCACCGGCGGAACGGTCAAATGCAACGAGGCGGTTTCAACGAGGGCGGCGTCTTTGGCGTCGGCATCAGCTTCGCCGACTCCGGCAGCGTTGAACCTCCTGCTCGCCTCCCCCGTCGCGCTCGCGTCCGACCTGGACGAGGAAGCAACGTCTCTTGCCTCCGAGG
>NZ_DBFEGU010000168.1:0-6932 GCF_048329335.1 Eggerthella sp.
ACGCTGGCACCGGGCGCGCTCGAGCTGCTGGACGCGCTGCGCGAAGGCGACGAGGCCGCCGTGGCGCACGCCGCGTTCGCGCTGACCGCCGCGCCCGTAACGGCCACCGAGCTGGCGACGCTTTCCGGGCTCGAGGAGGACGCGGCCGCCCGCGAGCTCGAGGCCCTTGCCGCGCACGGCGCTGCGGTGCGCCTCGGCGGCGAGCGCGCGCTGCGCTACGCCGCCCCCTCCGTGCTGCAGAAGCAGCGCGCCGCCATCGAGAACGCCCTGCTGAAGTTCCATGCCGAGAACCCGGCCGCCACCGGCATCGCGAAGGACGCGCTGCGCCGGCGCTGCCTGCCGCGCGCGGACGCGGGCTGCTTCGACGCGCTGCTGGACGACGCGGTCGCGCGCGGCGCCGCGGTGACGGACGGGGGCGAGGTGAGCCATCCCAAAGCCGGAGCAGGCGCGCGCAAGCTGGAGGAGCAGGCCGCCGAGCAGCTGCGCGAGACGCTGGCCGCCGCAGCCGGGGCGCCGCCGTCCACAGGCGAGCTCATCGCATCGAGCGGCCTAGACTCCTCGCTCGTCCACCGCGCGCTGGGAAGTCTGGAGAAGCAGGGCCTCGTACGGCGCATCGGAGCCGACTTCTACTTCGACGTATCGGCGCTGGCCGCCTTCGAGCAAGCCGTGCGCGCCCGTCTGGTTGACGGCCCCGCCACCGCAGCCGAGCTCAAGGACGCGATGGGCACCAGCAGGAAGTACGCCATCCCCCTGCTCGAGTACTTCGACTCCCAAGCCGTCACTCGCCGCGAAGGCGACACGAGGGTGCCGGGAGGAAGATGACGCCCCGAGGGAGGTTCTATCCGGGAATACGAAAAGCGCCCCGATCGGGGCGCTTGCGTTTCTGGCGGAGATGTGTGCGAATCGAACACACCCGAGACGTTCTGCACGCCTCACAGCGGCTTTGAAGGCCGTGGAGCCCACCAGGACCCATCCATCTCCAATAAGAAGGTGCCGTTTCGGCACCGTAGATATGATAGCGCATTTGTCCGCGACGAGGACGCGCGTTCCGAAATGTTGCGTATCGTTCAGCAATTCCCCAAAAGTACGTCGCTCAGGTGGCGACGCGCCACATCCGCCAGCGCATGGAGCGCGGACACGGGGGTTGGAGGCCGGTCGAGCATCCGATGGCACGGGAAGAAGCGCGTGAGATGGTACGGGATGGCGGGATCGAGCGATGCCAGCCAAGCCGCTGCCGCATCGATTTCGTCGGGATCGTCGTTGAGCCCGGGGATGACGAGCGTCGTCACCTCGAGGTGGCACGTCGGATCGGCCGCCAGCGTTTCGATGGTGCGCTTGACCGCGGACAGGTCGCCGCCCGCCGTATCGTAGAATCCCTGCGTGAACCCCTTGAGGTCGATGTTTGCCGCGTCCACGATGCCGAGGAGCTCGGTAAGCGGCTCTTCGTTCACCATCCCGTTGCTCACCAGCACGTTCGCAAGCCCCGCCTCGCTCGCGAGCCGTCCGACGTCCCGCACGTACTCGTAACCCACGAGCGGTTCGTTGTACGTGTACGCGACGCCTACGCATCCGCGATCGCGGGCCCGCAGCGCCAGGCCGACCGCCTCTTCGGGCGCCACGTAGCGCCATGCCGCATCCTCCGCGCCCGCGCAGGCGATATCCGCGTTCTGGCAGAACGGACAGCGCAGGTTGCACCCGTAGCTTCCCAGCGACAGCACGGTCGAGCCCGGGCGGAACCGCGCGAGAGGCTTCTTCTCCACCGGATCGAGCGCGATCGAGGTCACGCGCCCGTAATTCTCGTCGACGACCCGTCCACCGTAGGCAACGCGCGCCCTGCACAGCCCGCGCCGTCCTTCGGAAAGCGCGCAGGCGTGCGGGCACACGCCGCACACGGCGCGCCCGTCAGCCACGGCGCGGCTCTCCCCCGCGTTCGTGGCGCACCACCTCGAAGCGCTCCAGCTCCACGTCGTCGTCGAACAGGTCGATGCCGGCCTTTCGCTTCGCGATGTCCACCTGCTGCTGCGCCGAGTCCACGCCGTCGAGGTTCGGCAGCAGCAGCCCCCGCTTCCAGCCTTTCGTCACGATCACACCGTAGCGGGCCGGGTCCAGCTGGTCGATCGACTCGACGGGCATGGGCGTGAACAGCACATCCACCGAATACGACAGCGCGTCCAACTCGTCGGGGCGCACGGGCGGGAAGCGCGGATCCTCCGAAGCCGCCGCCACGCCGTTGCGCACGATCTCGGCGGCCGTGCTGCCCGTCACCGGCGAGATGGTGCCGATACAGCCGCGCAGCTCGCCGTGTTCGTGCAGCGACACGAACACGCCGGCGCGCTTGTCCGACAGCTCGGGCGGCAGGCCGTCGGGCACCGCTATGGGGTTGCCCGTGCGCACGAACCCTTCGACGCTGGCGCGGGCAAGCGCAACGTACGGGTCGACCGGCGCATCGTTCGCGGCTGCGTCGCGCGCACCGCTGCGATCCTCATCGCGGTCAACCGCGGTCCGCACGGCGCCGTCGCCGGCCGAGCCCTGCACCTCGAACGCGGCCACCGCGTAACCCACGCCGAAGGGGCCTTCGTAGCTGAGCAGCTCGTGCGAGATGGGAAGGCCTTCCAACGCGCCCGCCATGATCCAGAACGAGCGCAGGCCGCATTCCGCCGCCTCCTCGCCGAACGTCTCGTCTATCTCCAGCAGACCGCTCAAATCGCCCGCATCGAACAGCGCGGTGACCATACGGTCGAACACGGGGCCCTGCGGAGCGTAGCCGTACGGGCCGTCGCTCGCAAGCTTATGGGACAAGTCGCCGCTGGCGATGAGGACGCAGCTGCGATCCAGATCGGCGGCCGCCTCGGCGATGCAGCGCCCCAGCGCGAGGTGCGTCTGGGGCGAGAGGCCCGACAGCCCGATGCGCACCACCTGGTACGTCGAATATGCCTCGTTCACGAAATGCAGCGGCACGATGGTGGCATGGTCGAGATCCTTCCCGCCCATGCCGCTGCCGCACAGCGGCACCGTGTGCTTGCGCGCGCACGCGGCTATGGCGGCCGTCATCTCGCCGTCGTATTGCACGGTCATGGAAGAGTCCCATGCGCCGAAGCGCCCCATGTCGCCGCGGTCGAAGTCGCCGGTGGACAGATGGAAGCAATCGCGGAACAGCGGGGCGTGGGGCGACACCACGACGATGGTCTCGGGCGCGTGCGCGGCGATGCGGCGCGCCACCTCGCGATACGCGTCGAGGGTGTCCTGGATGGCGCGCTCCTGGCCCCGGCCTACCTCGGGCATGGCGAGGGGCGGATGCGGCACGGCGTACGCGGCGACGATTCCCATGAGAGCTCCTTCCTGGAAGCGTTGACCGGGCGCGCCTCGAGCACGCGCGCGCCCTTCGGTGGCTCGATTGTACACCGCGCGAAGCGCCCTTGGCGCCCGCCTCCCCCGCTTGTGCCTATTCGGCACGCAAGCGTTGACGGATGCGCGCCGCCGTCGGCGCACGGCGTCCGCAGAAGGGCGAGCGCGCTACCCGTCCAGCTTGACGTCGCGTTTCAGCCCGTAGTGCAGCACGAGGTAGTACACGATGCCCGCCGCCATCCAGATGAGGCCGAGCACCTTCGCCGGCACGTCGAGGCTCCACCACGTGTAGCCGATCACCGCGATGCCGCACAAAGGCGACAGCAGATGCGCCGCCCAGCGGCCGTCGCGCTTCTTGACGAAGAAGTACCCGATGACGGTGACGTGCAGCATGAGGAAGGCGGTGAGCGCGCCGAAGTTCACGAACAGCGAGATGGTGTCGGTGCCCAGCCGCCCGAACGTCAGCACCAGCACGAGCGTGAGGGTCCCCACGAACAGCGACGCGACGTAGGGCGTGTGGTACTTCGGATGGATCCTCGCCAGCGGGCTGGGCAGCCCGCCCGCGCGCCCCATGGCGAAGAGAATGCGCGACACCGCCGTCTGCGCGGCCAGCGCTGTGAAGATGCCCCAGGCCAGCGCCGTGGCGACAGCGCACACGACGTACAGCCACCTGCCGCCCACCACCTGCGCCACCAGGTAGAAGGCGTTGCCCGAGTCGCCCGCGAACGCGGCTCCGTCGGGGCTGATGCAGCCCGCGATGTAGGTCTGCAGCACGAACAGCGCGCCCACGATGGCCAGCGACGCCATCATGGCGCGCCCCGGGCCGCGCCGGCCGTCCTTCGCCTCCTCCGACAGCGTGGCGATGCCGTCGAAGCCCAGAAACGACAGCACGCCCAGCGACACGGCGCTCATGACGAGGTTCGGATCGAACGTGGAGGGGTTGAAGAACGGGTCCAGCGAGAAACCGCGCGATGCGGGGTCGGCGAGCAGCCACCGGACGCCCAGCACGACGAAGACCAAAAGAACGAGGATCTCCAGCACGAGCGCCACGCGGTTCACGATGTCGGTGAGGCCGATGCCGCGCACGTTCACGAACGTGTTCGCCACCACGAACACCACGGCGAACGCCCAAGGCGGGATCTCGGGCACGAGGCCGGACAACGCCGTGGAGGCCACCATGTACATGAGCACGGGGATCAGCAGGTAGTCGAGCAGCAGCGTCCAGCCCGTCACGAAGCCGATGCCCTTGCCCAGGCCGCGCGAGGTGTAGGCGTACACCGAGCCCGCCACCGGCCACTCGCGTATGAGCATGCTGTAGGACAGCGCCGTGAACACCATGGCCAGCGTCCCCACGAGGTACACGAGCGCGGGCATGCCGCCCGAATCCGAGAACACGCCGCCGTAGATCCCCATCGGCGCGATGGGAACCATGAAGATGAGCCCGTACACGATCATGTCGGGCACGGTGAGCACGCGCTTGAGCTGCTGCTTGCCCGGCTGCCCGCCTCCGCTCGCCTCGGATGGGGCGCGCTTCGCGCCGTCGTGAGCTTCGTCCGCCATGCAACCGCTCCTTTCGTCAGACCGCTCGGATGCCCAGCGCGCAGGCGCCGAGGCGTACCCTGTCCACGATACGGCAGAGCCCGGAAGGAGCACGGCGGGGCAGCGCCGCCCTTGCCAACGCGTTGACCCGTTGTCGGCCGGGCGTTTCGCTGCGGGAGGCGCGGGCGGGCGCACAAGCGGAAAGCCCGCTTTCGCGGGCTTTCCGAACGGGCTTTAGAAGTCGATGGCGTCGGGATCGAGGCCGCTTTGGCCGAGGGGATCCAGCTCGTCGATGCGCTGCAGGTCCTCGTCGGTGATGTTGAACCAGAAGATGCGTGCGTTCTCGGCGATGCGCGACGGGTCCGTGGACTTCGGCAGCGGGATGGCCCGGCGCTGGAGGCACCAGCGCAGGCACAGCTGCGCCACCGTGCAGCCGTAGCTGGCCGCGATGTCGATGAGCAGCTGGTTCTCCAGCACGCGGCCCGAGCCCAGCGGCGACCACGCCTCCACCACGATGTCGTGGCGGTTGCAGAAGTCGCGCGTAACCTCCTGGTTGCAGCCGGGATGCAGCTCGATCTGGTCGACCATCGGCAGGATGTCGGCCGCATCCATGAGCGGCTCGAGATGATGGGGCTTGAAGTTGCTCACGCCGATGGCGCGCACGAGCCCGTCGAGGTAGAGCGTCTCGAGCGCACGCCACGTCTCCTGGTTCGTACGCTGCCAGTCGGCTTCGGCCCCCTTCGCAGCGGGCCAGTGGATGAGGTACAGATCGACGTAGTCGAGGTGCAGCTTGGCGCGTGACTCCTCGAAAGCCTTGAGCGTGGCGTCGTAGCCGCGATCGGTGTTCCACACCTTCGTGGTGACGAACACGTCCTCGCGCGACACGCCGCCCGAGGCGAGCGCCTTGCCCACCGTGCCCTCGTTGTCGTAGGCCGCAGCCGTGTCGATGTGGCGATACCCGTCGTGAAGCGCCTGATGGACGGCGTCGATCCCCACTTCGCCGTCGGGCATCTTCCACGTGCCGAACCCCAAACACGGGATGCCGTAGCCGTTTCGCAGGGTGATCCGGTCCTTCGGACTTTGCAAATCCGCCATGCGCGTGCTCCTTATCACTTATACGCCGCCCGCAGGCCGCGCAACCGTCGTTACGCGTCCCACGATACGCCCGCGCAACGCGCAGTCGCCGAACCGTAGCGCGTTCGTAGAAGGAAAGGAGCGAAACCGTTACGCACATGCCCGGTTCGACAGCGGAAAAGCGCATCCGCCGTCGACGCGCAAGCGCGCCCCCGAAGGGCTCGCCTTTCTCGACGCGGCTCGCAGGGCGGCTCGCGCAGGACGGCTCGCGGGAAGCAGGTCGCTCGCCCACCGTGCGGCCCGCCCGCCTGCTTCCTGCCCTCCGGTCGGCCTCGAATCGCACACTTTCTCGCCATATGATGCGTCCCTGGAGGTTCCGAAGGCCGCCCTCGCCCCTCGGCTTCCGCAGCGCTTCCCGTAATGCCCGGTCACGGCGTCGCGCCGTCCCGTCTCGGACGCTCCGCGTCACTCGTCGACGCGGCCGCGCTGCGCCTTCGTTTGGGAGCGGCGGCGCTTCTGGGCGAGACGGCGCTCCTTGGAAGCGCGGGTCGCCTTCGTGGCGCGGCGCGCCTTCGGCGGCACGGCCTCGCGCGCGAACCGGTCGCGCAGCTTCTGCAGGCACAGCTGGCGGTTGCGGAACTGGCTGCGCGATTCGCGGGACGTCGCTGTCATGCCGCTGGGCACGTGCGTCATGCGCACCGCCGAGTCGGTGGTGTTCACGCACTGCCCGCCCGGCCCGCTCGCGCGGAACGCCTGCACGTCGCAGTCGCGAGCGATGTCTTCGAGCGACATGCGCGCCCAACGGGCGTAGTCGCGGTATGTCGGCTCGTCGTGATCCATGGCCGCATCATAGCACGACGCCCGCGAACGCACGTCGTCGCCCGAAAAACACGGAATCGCTCCTGCAAGCGTGTTTTTCGGGCGACGATGCAAAGCCGGGCCTGTCGGCCGCCGACGCGGCCGCGCTGCGCCTT
>NZ_DBFEGU010000169.1:0-13687 GCF_048329335.1 Eggerthella sp.
GCTTCGACGAGAGCCTTACGCCCTCCCTCGACGAGGAGGCGCTCGTCGCCTGGACGAAACAGCTCGAAACCGCATGCGACACCGTGGGAACCGAGCGCACCTACACGCGCCCCGACGGCAAGGTGATCACGGTGGCGGGCGGCCCGTACGGCTGGCTGACCGACGGCGAAGCGCTGCTCGAACTCGTGAAGGAAGGCGTGGCGAACGGAACCGTCGGCGCAGTGGACATCCCCTGCAAAACCACCGGCACCGCGTACAACGGCGCAGGCGCGCAGGACTGGTCGGCGCGCTACTGCGACATCGACCTCTCCGAGCAGCACGTGCGCTTCTACGATGAAACCGGCACGCTGATCTGGGAAGCCCCCTGCGTCAGCGGCACGCCGAACGGCGCGCACAACACCCCCACGGGCGTGTTCTGGCTCAACCAGAAAGCAAGCCCGTCGGTGCTGAAAGGCACGAACCTCGACGGCTCGAAGTACGAATCCGCTGTGCGCTACTGGATGCCGTTCGTCGGCAACGTCATCGGCCTGCACGACGCCGACTGGCAAGCCGCGTTCGGCGGCACATTGTACCAGCAGGGCCGCGGCAGCCACGGCTGCGTGAACCTCCCCGTCGGATCGGCCGCCGACCTCTTCGGCATCATCCAGTCCGGCGACGTCGTGGTCTGCCACTGGTAAGGGCGAACGCGGAATGTCGAAAACGAAGCCGGTTCTGCAAGTTTTTCGACTTTGTGGCACGCTTGACGATGAACGACCAGGGGTTTCTCATCAACGCTTCGAGGTGCTTCGTCATCCCGTCTTTCCGCAAAAGCAAAATGCCTGATGAGGGCTTCGGTCTTTCGAGGAAGCTTGCCACAAAGTCGAAAAACTTGCAGAACCGGCTCGGAAACCGACCGGCCGGCTCCAACGCGGATGCTCGATGGCGGATTGCCGCCCGCCGCTCAGCCCGCGTTCACCGTCGCTCGATGCCCGGATCGCCGCCACGCAACCCCATCAGCCCGATCGCTCCGCAACGAAACAGCCCCGCCAACCGGAGGAGGGGGTTCCGGTAGGCGGGGCTTGGGCACAGCGCTCCCGAGCGAAGAGGGAGAGGAAGCGCTTACCTCTCGAAAATGTCTGATCCCCGCATGCGAAGGCGCATGGTGTCCACCATCTGCTGGGCGGTGCCCAACTCGACCGGCCGCGGCGCCATAGCGTAGCGATGCACCGCGCCTTCAAGCAAGTACGCAGGGCGAACCTCGTCGAGCAGCTCGATGGCGTTCTCGGGGCATACGTCGCGGCAGCTGCCGCACTTCACGCATTCGCCGGGATAGTGGTAGACGCCCAGCGTTCCGTCGTCGTTGTCGAATTTGCGGATGGCGCCCGTCGGGCAGAACGCCGCGCACATGCGGCACGACGAGCACGCACGACCGTCGATCACCACGCAGCCCCACAGGCGCGTCGCAACGCTGGGCAGTACGGGCTGACCCAGCTGCGCCAGATTGTCCAACAGCGCCTCGCGCCGATCGGGAACGAAATGAGGCAACGTGCCGTCCTTCATAACACGCGGAAGCGCAACGGGGGCCGCAGCCCCAGGAACAGCCGGCGAAACCGCCATGCGCTCGTTGCCGCGGCGCTCGGCGAAGTACGCCGCCACGGCAGCCGCCGCCTCATCGGCGTCAACGCACTCGGCGCAGGCGCCGGCAGGCACGCCTTCGACCACCTGCACCCGAGCATCGCTTCCCCAGGCTTCGAACAAGGCGTTGGACGTTGCGGCCACCAGGCGCGCCGTGGCAACGCCGTGCTCCTGCTCGCAACGCGAGCAGTCGCCGCATGCAAGCCGGATCCGGCGTACGCCTTCAACCGCAAGCCCGCTGGTCAGCGACTCGTCCACACGTCCCAAGCACACCACGTTCGCCACATGGCCTTCGTCGAGCAACCCGCCCGCCGCACGCCGCAGCTGCTCGCACGCCACCACCACTTCGTCGCCAACCCGCGCGCTCAGGCACGCTTGAGCAAGCTGTGCGTCGCTGGGGTTGCGCGCTTCCAGCGCGCTCGTGGGGCACACGGTCGCGCACGTGCCGCATCCGACGCACTTCGCCGCATCCACCCGCAGCTCGCCTTCCACCAGCGCGATACAGCCCGACGTGCATGCGTCGGCGCACTTCAAGCACGCGACGTTGCGGTTGCGCACCTTCGCGCACCGCTCCTGGTGCACCACGATGGCCTCGCTGGACACCCCGTCCAGCACGCCCATGATGCTCCGGTTCGACCGCGATCGCTCACTCGCGCGCCCGTCCATCACTCGGCCGTCTTCTCGTCGATGTCGGCCAGCACGACTGTGCTTGCCTGAGGGCCCGCACCCTTCTTCACCAAAAACGGCATGCTGACCGCCTTCGCCGGACACGCGTCCACACAGGCCCGGCATCGCGTGCAGTCGGCCAGAGTGCGCTCGCCGAAATCGGGATGCCGCAAGTTGATGTCGGCCTCGCACGCGATGGCGCACTTGCTGCACGCTGCGCCGTTCACCGTCTCCAGGCACTTCGACTCGTCGATGACCGGCCGCCACGTCTTGCTGAAGCGCGACACGAGGTTCATCAGCCCCGCCATCGGGCAGAACCGCGTGCACCACTTGCGCAAGAACACCAGCTCCACCACCAGCAACAGCGGGATGAGCACCACCGACCACGTCATATCGCCCGCCGCGAACAAACGCCACACCACCAGCACGGTGGCGAACGTCAGCCCGATGGGACACACCAGGCAGAACACGGGAAAGCCGAAGACGGCCGTGGACAGCAGCGCGCCGCCTAACACGTAGTGGCGCGAATCCAGCTTCGCACGCACCCCTTTGCACGACGAGCAGCTCCCGCAATCGTGAGAGCACGCGCCGTCGGCCGCTGTCGGAGATCCTTCGACTCGCTTCGCTCGCTCAGAGGATGCCACCGTCTCGCCCAGCTCGCTCTTCGCGATGCCCAGCATCTCCGAGCGCTTCGCCTGCTCAAGCGCCGTGCGCTTCTTGGGCGAGCGGAAGAACCCGCGCACGCGGTCGAGCAGCGGCACAGGACAGATCCAGCCGCAGAACGCGCGGCCCACCGCCAGCACGAGCACCGCCATGATGACGATGGACACCACCGCGCGCGGCACCACGGTCTTGGTGGCGATCATGGTGGCCAGCGCCCCCAACGGGCACAACGCCGAGAAGGTCTCCCAGCCGAAGCCCGAAAGCGTACCCATACTCACGCCCGCGATCAGCCCGGCGGACAGCACGACGAAGACCGCGGCCGCCACGATGGTGCGCAGCTTGTTCGAGTTCATAGCCGCCTCCTATTCCGCCGAATCGATCGGCTTGACGACGATGGCGCGCTCCTGCGCGCCCGACACGATGGATCCCGCCTTCAGCGATACGCACACGCTCTCGCATGCGCCGCACCCGTTGCACTTGTCGGCCAGCACGGACACGTGCGGGTTGGCGCCCTCGCCCGTCAGCTCGATGGCCTCGTAGGGGCACGCGTCGTAGCAGTAACGGCACCCCGTGTCGCGGAATGCAAGGCACTGCGCCTCGTCGATCACGGCCAGACCCAAAAGCGTGTTCTCCGCCGTAGCGCCTGCGGGCAGCGCCAGCGCCTCGGTGGGGCACACCTTCACGCACAACGGCTCCCCGCCGTTCTCATCGGCGCAATAGTCGCAGAAATCGGCGTCGAACTTCAGCGCAGGCGAGCGCATGCCCAGCAGCCCGTCCTCGATATGCGCAGGCACGATGACGCCGCGCGGGCACGCCTCGTAGCACTTCTCGCATCGGATGCACGCCGACACGAGGCGCGCCTCGTCCTGCCCTCCCGGCGGGCGCACCAACGGGTTGTGCCCCGCATAGCGCAGCGCCCCCAATCCCAGCAGCGCCGCCGTGCTTCCCGCGCCGATGAGCAGCGCGCGCCGCGACACGTCCAACGGCCCCTTCGCCCTCTTCGACGAAATCTCGTCCTCTTCGCTCATGTCTCCTCCTTTGCCCACTGGTCCTTATCAGTCAGCGAGGTTTGCTGTGGTGCCACATATCGGCGCGTCGCACGGCCGAGCGCGCGTCGCACGAGAGGGCACGTGCGAAAGCGTCGAGATGGGGTGCCACAGCAGACCGCAGCGTCGGCCCTTCCGTCGTTCGTCAGAACGACGGAACGCCGATGACGAGGCTTCCCTGCCTTGCGAGAAGCGGAGCTGTGCCATTCGAGAAGCCCCGTCCATCACACCTGTTCAAGAGCGCCGGCCGCGCTGAGCGGCGCAACCGACTTGGACGCTCGGACCAAGATCGACCAGAACCTCGGCCCGAGCGCGCCCTTCCGTCTCCTAGTACAAAGCGAAGATGCTGATAGCCACCACGTACAGGATCACGCGCCAGCACAATCCGCCCACGGCAACGCACGCCAGAGCGACGCCCGCGTACGCGGCCAGCTTCTTGCCGGTTTCCACCTTCTTCGCAAGCCACGTCAGCACCAGCGGAGCAACCAGGCCGACGGCCACCGTGCCCAGCCAGAACATCATGGCATTGGCGCCGGCGAAGATGCCGCCCACGATGGACGCGCGGTCCACCATGGCCACGTCGGGCAGCGTCGGATCGAAGTAGTACTGGATGTCGGCCGAGTACAGCCCGGCCGAGCCGTTGATGATGAACGCGTAGGTGAACACGGCGATCAGCTGTAGCGCGCCGCCGGCCAAGGCCACCTTCACGCCCAGGTCCTTCGCGCTGTCATCGTTCGTCAAACCGGCGATGACCAGCGCCGTCAAGCCGCCCATGAACACGGTGTTCGCCAGGTAGTACACCGGCAGCAGCGGGGTGTTCCACGACGGCAGCGACGCCATGAGGTAGCTCATGCCCGTGATCACCGGCAGCGCCAGGCCCACGACGATGGCCAGCACGCCGCACCATTTCGGCGCCATGCCGTCTTCGGCGCGGCGCATCATCAGGAAGTACAGCACCAGCACCGCCGCGAACACGATGCAGCCGATGAACTCCAGCGTGATGCCCGAGGTGATGTGGCCGAAGCCGTTGAAGATGCGCTCCCAATGCTGCAGGTGCATGAACACCGACAGCCCGCCTACCGCCAGCGCCGCCAGCGCCGTGGCCAACGATGCCAGCTGCATCTTCTTGCCCTTGCCCATGACGTTCAGCAGGCCTTGCGCTCCCAGCGCGCCGCCTGCGACGCACAGGAAGAAGGTGAAGAGAATAAGGGGCCATTCAGGATGCATAGTCTACTCCCTCCACTTTCGGCCCTCGCGCATGAGGTACATGAGCTTCGGCTCGTTGCCCGCATCCGCAAGATGGTGGATATCGTTTTCGGTGTACGGCTCGACGTAGTCCTTCAGCTTCACGCGCGTCTGGGTCATCTCCTCGTACTGGCAGCCGGGGCTGTCGGGATGAGCCGGCGCCTCGAAGTTGTCGACGCCCTGATCGAGGTCGCCGAAGAAGCGGGCGCGGGCACCGCACTGGGCCACGCACTGGGGAAGCTCGCCCTGCGAGATGCGCTGCTCGCACAGCGTGCATTTCTCCACGACGCGCTCTTCCTGGTTGAGGTAGCGCACGCCGTACGGGCACGCCATCGCGCAGAACTGGCAACCGATGCACTTCGACTTGTCGATCTGCACCGTGCCGTCCTCGCGGACATGGGACGCTTCCGTGGGGCACACCTTCACGCATTCGGGGTTCTCGCAGTGCTGGCACTGGACGGGAAGGAAGTACATCTCGACGTCCGGGAACGTGCCCGAGCCGCCCTCGATGGGATGCGGTCCGACGCGCAGCGTCTTGATCCAGAACGACCCCACGTCGACGCCGTTGATGGCCTTGCACGCAACCGTGCACGCAAGGCAGCCGGTGCAACGGTTCAAGTCGGTAACGATCGCGTAGTTTGCCATGTGGTGAACCTCCTTCCTTTACATCGATTTCGAATAGGCGCCCAGCGCATCGCCGCCCACGCTGCCGACGGCCAGCTTTCCGCCGCTCATCAGGTCGGGGCTTTGCACGCTCGGCTGGCAGCCGACCGCGGCCATGTTCGCGAACGTGAGCTCCACCTTGGAATCCTCCAGGCGCGGATCGTTCGACAGCCATTCCTTGAGGCGCGGATCGTTTGCGTTCGTGATGACCGGATTGCCTTGCGGATCGCACGGAACCGGGTTGCCATGCGGCGAGTTCTCGGGCGTCGCAGGGTACACGAGCACCGGCACGCCGCGCAGCTGGGACGCGCCGCAAATCCAGCACTGCGCGTACTTGTCCATCGTGCAGTTGATGTTCACCAGCTCGAAGCCGTGCGAAGCGGTGTCGATCTCGGGGTACCACCAGGCGTGGTTCGCGTTGACCGTGCCCTCCTTGATGCCGTAGTACAAGTCCACGACCTCGCGGATGGCGCCCCACGGGCTGCGGATCCAAATCCATTGCCCCTGCTCCAGCCCCAGACGCGCCGCGTCGTTGGGGTTCATCTCCAAACGAGGGCTGGGCCACAGCTCGCGGCACCACGGCAGCTGGCGATGCTCGGAGTGGAAGTACACCGGCTGGCGGGAGCCCGTCGTCATGATGAACGCGCTGTCCGGATGCGCCGTCAGCGCCTCCTTGTACTCCTCCACCAGATGATCGCCCTGATAGTTGTCGTTGATGTAGGCGTCCGACGTCTTGATCTGGTCGACCAGCGAGGCGTCGAAGTACTCGGGATTCGACACGCGCGAGTTCTTCGGCTCCACCCAGTGCGGGAACTTGTCGATGTCGGGGATGTTCGGATCCACCGTGTTCGTGCTGGCGAAGGTAGCCGCGCCGTCGGGGATGTACGTTTCGGCGATGGTGGACCACACCTCCACCTTGGCGGTGGGGGTCATGAAGCCGCACTTCTCGTCGATGGCCGCGTACAGGTTGTAGCCGCCCTGCTGGCGACGGTAGCCCATCTCCCAACGGCGGTACGTGCCCCAACGCTCGGGGTGCCACTTGCGGCAGTCGAACCAGCCTTCTTCCTGGAACTTCGCCGCGTACTGCGGGAAGTCGGGGCCGTCGGGGAACTCCTCGGTCTTCCACCAGTCGGTGGCGTCCTTGAGCACGCGGTACTCCTGCTCCTCGTAGCCGACGTTGCCGCCCATCTGCACGAAGTCGCGGTAGTCCAGGTTGTTCCATTCGTCGTATTCGGGGTCGCGGTTGTTCCACACCACGCCCATGGCCTTGTACAGGCAGATGACGGCAACCGGGTCGTAGATGCAATCGCCCATCGGCTCCACGCAGCGCTGCCCGGCGCCGAAGATGCCGCCCGCGCCCTGCGACACGCGGCCCGTGTTCACCTCGAGCCAGTGCAGCACGGGGATCACGATGTCGGCGCAGCCGTTGTTCGGGCAGGACCACAGGTTGAAGTCCAGCCAGAAGTCCAGGCGGGTGAGCGCCTCCCAAGCCTCCAGCAGGTTGGACTCGTTCATGAAGTCGCCCGACATGCACACGCCGCCGTGGATCTGGTACGGCGTGTCGATGCCGTTGATGGAGTCCCAGATGGCAGCGGAATCGGCCCAGCGGTTCCAGTAGCGCAGCAGCGGGAAGCGCTCGGCGGAAATCTGCTTCTCGTTGCTGTCGAACGACGTCTTGAGCGCCGGCCACGAGCGGCTGGGCTTGTAGGCGCCGCCCTTGCGCTCGGCGATCCAGCGCGCCTCTTCAGCGGTGGGAACCTTGTTGCCGTAGCGCTCGGCCAAGGGCGATTTCTCGTCGATGAGGTACTGCACGAAGTTCTGGATCAGCGGGATCTGGTCTTCCACGGACAGGTCGCGCGGGGTGTTGCCCAGCTCCATGGTGCCCACGTCCAGGCCCCAGTCCTTCGGCTCGTGGTCGGTGACCAGCATGTTGGCGCGGCCGCAGCAGCCGTCCACCTGGGCCTTCGACGAACCGCGGTTGCCGGCGGGCTCGTCGGAGTTGCCGGTGATGCAGGCGATCAGCTGCAGCGCGCGGGTGTTCTGCACCGCGTGGCCCGTCTGGTCGGGAGCCAGCTGGTAGTGGATGCCGCCGTTGCCGTGCAGCGGGTTCAGGCGCGTCGTGTAGATGCGCACGCCCTCCTCGATCTTGTCGACCGGCACCTCGGTGACCTCAGACACGTACTCCAGCGTGTACTGCTCCAGGCTGTCGGAGAACGCCTCCCACACCGTGTCGGCGCTGATGGTGGAGCCGTCCTTCAGCTTCACCTCCACGCCGCCGGGGAACAGCGCCGGGTTCTTGGGCAGCCCGGCCGGGTTCGAGCGCTTGCCGCCCTCGTTGCCCTCGTCCCAGTACGCGTCGTACTGCGCGTCGGCCGGATCGGCGAACTTGGAGGGATCGGGCAGCCAGGCGTCCGCGATGATGGGCTTGTACGGATGCTCGATCCAGGTGCCCGTCGTCGGGATCTTATGCTTCTCGCCCTCCCACTGGCAGGCCTCGGCATCCCAGTACGTAGGCTTGTTGTTGTTCTCGTCCCAGCAGATGAAGCGCTGGTAGCGGCCCTCGTAGTCCCAGTACTGGCCGATCCACTCGGGGTCGCAGTCGGCCTCGGTCAGGATGCGGCTCTCCATGTCGATGCCGCCGTTCATTTCCATGAACCAGCCCTTCGCCGTGCGGCCGTCCTTCTCGGGGTTCCACAAGAACGGGGCGTTCGTCCAACGGCGCACGAACGCGTCGTCGTACGCCTCGTTGTCGAGGATCCACTTGAGCCAACCCAGCGACAGGCACAGGTCGGTGCCCACGCGCAGCGGCAGCCACACGTCGGCTTCCTTGCCCAGCGGCGTCATACGGGGATCCACCAGGATGTGCTTGTAGGCGCGCTGCGAGCAGTCCACCACCGTGCGGTTCGTGGAGTCGTAGTTCGAGTACTCCGACGCGGTGCCCCACTGCACGTACACCAGCGGCCCCTGCTCCACCTCCATCCACGGCGAGCCGATCTCGTCGGTCAAGATGCCGCCGAAGTGGCGCGGGCCCTTGCAGATCTCGTAGGCCAGGTGCGCGTTCGGCGTGGGGAAGATGGACTTCAGCGTGCCGTACGGCGGCTGCGCCCACACGCGCGAGGTTCCGCCCATGGCGAAGTTGGCTTCCCCGCCGTACTTCTCCACGATCTCCTTGAACTTGGCACCCGCCTCGTCGAACGCCTCGGCAAGCGTGATGCGCACCCAACCGGGGTCGTCCTCGCCTTTGGGGTTCGTGCGCTTCATGCAGTAGCGCAGACGATCGGGATGGTACAGAGCCAGCATGGACGACTGCGACTTCGCGCAGCAGTGACCGCGGCTGTGAGCGTTGGACTCGTCGCCCTCGACCTTGATGACCTTGTTGTCCTGAACGGTCACCCACACGCCGCACTCCACCTTGCCGCACGCGCGGCAGCAGGAGCGGATGCGCTTGATCTCGCCCGCTGAGGCGTCTTCACCTTCGGCCAACGCCGTCGAAGGCGTTGCCGCGAAGCCCACCGTGGTTGCCGCGGCAGCCATGGCAGAGGCCTTCAAGAAGCTTCGACGACTCAGTGATAGGTTCGCCATGTGCCCCTCCTCTCTTCCTTTTCTCGCTTCGTTCGTCTCTGCCGGAACCCGGCGCGACCATACGCCGGAACCGGTTTCCCCATTCTAGGAACGGAGCAAAAGCCCAAATCATAAGGGGTGGATGGATGAAACGCGCCGATATCATCCCCAAAGGATTATTTTGCTTTTCGCGCCCAACCTATACTTGATGGCAGCGAAGAGGTTGCCGTTCGCGCCCGTCATCCGGGCGTGCGGCAACGGGAAGAAACCTGTGAACGAAGGAGACTGCCATGGCACAACCGCGTCCGTCATTGACGCTGATCCTCGACCTCGACGAGCGCCTCGACAGCGAGGACGTGCGCCTGGAAATCGACCGCTGCTACTCGTACGTAGGGTCGACGCTGGTGCGCACCCATCCCGCCTGCGACGGCGAGCCGCAGAACATCATGCGCTTCCTCGTGAAGCTGGGCACGCGCCGCTACCTGCGCGCCGAGGACGAGGGCGCCGACGAGCTGTGGAACGACGTTATGGAGCGCTGGTTCTACAACGAGCTGTACAAGGTGAGTAACAACATGCTGATCTACAACCGCCGCCAGCGCGAAGTGGGCAACCCCCAGCTGGTGTTCGACTGGATCGACGTGGAGCTGCAGAACGGCCAGCTGCATGCGCTGCTGCATTGCGACAACGTCAGCGGCATCCGACCCGAGACCAGCGAGCTTCTAACGCAGCTGCGCGCAGCGTACAACGAAGGCGCGCTGGGCGAGGACGTCGTGCGCGCCTACCTGCCCACGCCCGCTTCATACGAGGAGCAGAAGGCCGCCGGACTGGCGGCGAAGGCCGAGCGCGACGCGCAGAAGGCGGCGGAGCTGGCTGCGGCCGAAGAGGAGGCCAGGGCGGCGGCCGCGGCGGCCGAAGCCGCGGCAGAGGAGGCGTTTCTGGAGCTGCCGCGTTTGGCCGACGACACCGCCTCCGAAGAAGAGGCCGAGCCAGTTCTTGAGCCGTTCGCCCTGGACGAGCCCGACTTCGAGGTCGACTACCGCTTGTGGCTGATCGAATACGCCGACGGCAGCACGCGCACGTTCGACTCGCACGCCGGAACCCTCGCGTAACCGAAAAGGAGCCTTACCATGATCGAAGCCATCGCCTCCTTCGACGGGCGCATCGCCAAGGTGCAAGGACCCGCGCGAAGCGGCAAGACCGAAGCGCTCGTTCGGCGTTGCGCCTGCCTCGTGCGCGGCGGCGCCGCCCCGGAAACCATCCTCGTGGAAACGTCGAGCGCCGCAGCGGCTCAGGCGTTCCGCCGTCGGCTTCGCCGCGCGCTCGGCCCCGACCTCCAACACGCCGCCGGCGACGTGCATGTGCGCACCGCGCTCGAAACGTGCGTCGCCGTGCTGGACGCGCCCGCCGCACGCGCCGCCACCGGCCGCGTGCCGCGCCTGCTGAACGATGCGGAGTACAACTTCTTCCTGGAGGATATGAAGACGCTCGGCCAGCCCATCCGCCGTTTGCGCAAAATGCTCGATTTCTTCTATCGCCAGATGAGCGACCTCGAGCCGCGCGACTCCTGGCTCGTGGGCGGCGAAGAGGAAGCCGTGCTGTCCCACCTCGAGCGCGTGCTGGCCTGGCGCGGCGCCATGCTGGCGCAGGAAGCGCCCAGCCTGTGCGCCGCGTACCTGCGCAGCGACGCGGGCGAGGCCGTGCGCGGCAGCTACGCCTACGTGCTGTGCGACGACTTCCAGAACATGAGCCGCGCCGAGCAGACGTGCCTGTGCCTGCTGGCCGACCGCCAGCTCATCGTGTGCGGCAACCCCAACCAGCAGCAGGCCGCACGCACGTCGTTCCCCTGCGCCGAAGGCTTCGTGCAGTTCGACGCGCGCCGCCGCGATGTGGCCGTGTTCACGCTGTCCGGAGCGCACGGCAACCCCGCCATCGCCGGGTTCGCGGACGGCTTGTGCGACCAGGGCGACATGGATCCCGCGTTCAAGGCGAACAACGCAAGTGACGCGCAGACGTCGGACGGCATCATGGCCGTCAAGTGGTCGACGCCAGAAGACGAGCTGGATGGCATCACGAAATACCTGCGCGTTCTGCTCGACGGCGAAGAGGACCTGCACGAGAACCGCACGTGCGTGCTCGTGCCCAGCAAGCGCTGGGCGCTCATGGCGCAGCAGGTGCTCAAGCAGCGCGGTTTCGCCGTGACGCTGGCCGGAGCGTTCTCCCGTTTGGGCGGCGACCCGCGCGACAGCGCCCGCGCCCGCGCGCTCGCGGCGTACACGAAGCTCAACCTGCTGGCCGATCCGCGCGACATGACGGCTTGGCGCAGCTGGTGCGGCTTCGACAACTACCTCACGAACAGCGATGCATGGGGCGGCTTGCAGGCTTTCGCTGAAGAGCGCGGGCTCACGCTCTACGACGCGCTCGCTCTGGCCGACCAGCTGGAAGACGAACCGTTCCTGCGCACGCACGCCCTGGTCGAGCGCTGGCGCGCGGGCCAGGAGCTTATCGCCGCGAACGCCGGGCGCAAGGGCTTCGGCCTGCTGCACGCCATCGGAGCCGACGGCCTGCCCGAGTTCGAGGAGACGGCGCGCGCCCTCGTGGGCGACGAGGATGCGGCAGCGATGTTCGCCCTGCAGCGCGCCAACGTCACCGATCCCGCGCTGCCCGACGATCCGCACGTGCTGCACGTGGCCTCATACGGCGCCCTGTGCGGCGTCGAATACGACAACATCTTCGCCATCGCCGCCGTGGACGGCTTCATGCCGCGGCGCGATGCGTTCGAGGTGATCAGCACCGAGGAAGACCGCGAGCGCATCATGAACGAAGAGCGCCGATCGTTCTACAACAGCGTGTCGAAGGCCAGCAAACTCCTGGTCGTCTCCTATTTCAGCAAAGCGCCGCTCGAGCTTGCCGAGCGTACCAAGATGCAGGTGGTGCGCGTGAAGGCCGAGGGCGACGGCCGCGTGGCCTCGATGCGTCCCACCGCGTTTTTGGCCGAAGCGGGAAACGCCGCCCCTGTCACCACCGGCGGCCAAGCCCTCCTCGCCCAGCACGGGTTGAACTAGCCGCCAACGCGCCGCCGCCCAGCGGCGGCGCGAAGCCGCCTTCGAACCGGCGTTCGGCCGGCCAAGAAGAATCTTCCGACGCGTGGCTACACAGGCTTTCCCTGCCGCATATCTTGCAGCAGCTCTTTCCGCAGCCGGTAGCGCTTCATCATCCAGCTCGCGTCGTTCGGCGGAAGGCGCTTTCCCGTCAACTTCGCCACCGCACGCGCCGCTTCGTCGAACTTCCGCGCGTCGAAGAATTGGTCGGGCGTAATCGAGACCACCGCTACTCCCTGGGAAATCAGCGCGCTGCGACGAGCCGAATCCCGCGTCTCGGCCGCGTTGCCGCTGTGATGCTCGCCGCTGTCGTACTCGACGGCAACGTGCCTCTTTCGCCAATACAGGTCGCATTCGAAGCGTTCGCGCTGAACCAACCCCTTCGTCCGCACCTCGATGCACGCGTTGAGCTCGGGAAGGTCCAAGCCGTATCCGCCGATCATCCGCGACAAGCACAAGGCCATGACCAGGGTCGTCTCCATAGGAGATGCCGACGAGTCCGCGACGAAGCGCAGCGCTCGCAACGCTTTGTTCGACCCGATGCAGCCGCGCGACTTCTCGACGAAGCGCCTGAGCGAGCGAACGTCGGTCAAAGGCGTGCGTTTCCGAAACCCTCGCTTGTCGCCATCGTACGCATATCGCGAGCACAAGAGGCAGCCGTACCGAACAAGCTCGACCAGCGACAGCTCCGTCGCCATCTCCACGAAGGACCGCTCGGGCGAGCTGATGTACAGCCCGTCGCGCAGCCGGACGAAAGATCCAGCCGGAAAACCGGCACTCCACACGTGGCACACGGGGTTGCCCGTCCGCACGCGATCGTTTGCCTGAGCGACCACAACGTGCAGAGGCGTCCCAAACGCATCCAGCTCTCCATCCGTATCCCCCATACGAACGCCGCAGATCGGATGGGCGCGCGAGGGCGTGAGAACCGGCAGCGCATCGCTCACGCGCCAGTACTCGTAGGCAGATCGATATCCGATGAATACGCTCATGGTTGCAGCATACCGAGCAAGCATCGGAATGGCTAGCTATCTTTTTGATCCCTGTGTCCCGAAACAGGAAAAAGAGCCTTCCGTGCAAGTTTTTCGACTTCGTGGCAAAGGACGTCGTTCGCGACCGGGGGTTTAGCCT
>NZ_DBFEGU010000170.1:0-2845 GCF_048329335.1 Eggerthella sp.
GTTCCAGACGGCGCCGCCCGCGCTCGTGATGCCGGACACGAGGCCCATGAGCATGTTGTAGCCGGCCGAGGCCAGGCTGCCGGCGAACGAGGCGACCGCGCCGGGCAGCTGGCCGAGAAGCGACCGGAGCGCGCCGAGCAGCGACCCCGCGATTCCGGGCACGGCCTGGACGATCATGCCGAACAGCTGGCCGGCCGCCGATCCCAGGCTGGGCATCCACGAGCCCACGGTGGAGAGCACCTGGCTGATCAGCTGGGGCAAAGACGAGATCAGCTGCGGCACCATCTGCAGAAAAGCCGAGACCAGAGCCTTGAACAAGGTGAACCCGGCTTTGAGCAGGGCCGGTGCGTTTTTGACCAGGATTCCTGCCAATTTGCTCACTAAATCGGGCAGCAGAGGGGTCAGCTGGGGGACCATCTCGGCGAAGGCCTCGACCAGTGCGATGAAGAGCTGCAGCCCCGCGTCCAGGAGCTGCGGGGCCATGGTAACGAGCATGGTCGCGAGCGCCGTGACGAGCTGGACCACCCCGTCGATCAGCGCCGGCATGATCGTCGGCAAAATCCCGACGACCTGGAGAAACGCCTGCTGGATCGCGGAGAGGAAGGCGGGCAGGTTGTCCACCACCTGCGAGACCAGCGTGGGGAGGATCTGAGACGCCTGATCCGCCAGGGCCGGCAGGTTGGCGGTGATCTGCTGCATGTTGGAAACGAAATCGTCCGCCATCTTCTTGAGGTCGGCCCCGCCGGCGGCGGCCGCAAGGCCGAGGCCGAGCAGCCCGGTCGCGGCCGCCCCGAGCACGCCGGTCGCCACGGCCGCGCCCTTGGCGAGCCCGCCGGCTGCCTGTCCGACCTTGCCGAGGGCGCCCTTCGCCTTCTCGGCCGGGCCAGACAGGTCGAGCTTGGCGGCGAACGTGTCCACGGCGTTCTTGGCAGACTCGCCGAGCACCGACGTCAAGCCGCCGACCTTGTCCTTGATGGGGGCGAGCTTCGCTCCGACGGTATCCGAGATGCCCGAGAACTTGGACGCGATCTTGTCCTTGACTCCGCCGAACGCCTCGGCGATGTCGTTCTTGGCGTCGCGGAACCCGTAGGCGAGATCCGTCGACAGCTGCTTGGCCGTATCGAACGCGGACTGCGGGATCAGGCCGTGCGCCAGGCTCTGTGTGAAGTCCTTCGCGGCCGGCAGCGCGGCTCCGAGGATCCCGGACGCGAACTCGCCCGCGCCCTTGGCGGCAGATTTGAGCGTCCCTGCGGCGGATGCAACCCCGGACGCGAGCGCGCCGATGGGACCCATGGCGGCGCCGACGAGGGACACGGCCTTGCCAACAATCACGAGGCCGGGCCCTGCCGCCGCGAGCGCTACCAGCGCCTTAACGATGGCGGCGAATGTCGCGGGATCCATTTTCTCGATCCCGCCCGCGATCTTCTCCAGGGCGTCGCCGACGGCAGAGGCCATGGGCTCGATCGACAAGCCCGCATCGCTCCATTTCTTTGATGCCGCGTCGATGATCGCTGTGGCCTGCTGCACGATGCGGGTGAGCGAACCGAGGAACTTCGACGATTCGGCATCGGTGGTGCCGTACTCGCCGACGACCGCCAGGCCGAAGTTTCGGATCGAAGACGTCATGGAGTCGCAGGCGCCCTTGAACGTGTTCTTCAACTCGCCCATCATGCCGCCCATACGAGCGGTTTGGCCGGCCATGCCGTCGGTGCCTTCCTCGATGCCCTCGGCCAGCGCCTGGATGGCCCATCCCGACTCCACCGCGCCGTCGCTGATGGCCTCCTTCATCTCGTCGATGGATCTGCCGGACTTGTTGGCCAGGATCTGCAGGGCCTGCACGCCGTTGTCGGACAGCGACCATATCTCCTCAAGGGACACCTGCCCCTGGGCCTGCATCTTGCCGAGGGCGGCGGTGATGGCGCCGAACCCCTCCTGGCCCTTGCCGGACGCGGCCGCCGCGTCGCCGACGGCGGTGAGGGTCGGTATCACGTTCTCGGCGGCCATGCCCATGGATATGAGCTGCTGGGCGCTCTGCATCATGCCGTCGAACTTGAAAGGGGTCTTCTTCGCGAACGTGTAGAGGTCGCCGATCATCTTGGAGGCGGCCTCGCCGCTCCCGAGCATGGTGCTGAACGCGGTCTGGGCAGACTCGCGCAGGCTCAAAAAGCTCACGGCGGTGCCGACCGCCGCCGTGCCGATGCCGACGATGGGGGCCGTAACGGCCTTCGATATGCCCTTGCCGAGCGACTGCAGGCCGTTGCCGAGCGCGGCGACCTGCTTCTTGGTCGATTCGGTGATAGAGGAGACAGCCGCCCGGTAGCGCGACGCGTCGCCCGTTATGTCGATTACTACCTGGCCGTCAGACATCCAATCCCCAGAGCAGGCTGGTGAGCCTCAGCCGCTCCTCTTCGGTCCTCGCAGGCAGCGCCAGCTCCCGCTGCCTCTCGACCAGCCGCCTTCTCGCGTCGCCCTCGTACTCGGACGGGTCCGCGCCCCTCGCGGCCATGGCCGTCATTGTGAGCGACGAGTCACCCAGGCCGCGGAACAGCGGCCAGAACCGCCACCAGTGCATGTCGAGCGCCGGATCCGTGAGGTCGATGCCGTACTCGCGTTGGAAGTCCGCGATGACGCGCGGAGCGTCGTAGTCCCAGTCCCAGAGCCTGGCGCCTTTCGCGGCGGCCTTGCCGAGCATGCGCTTTGGCTTCTGCGGCTCGTTGAGGTTCAAGAACCCGAGCGCCGCCTGGAGGGCACCGGCGGGGTCCGCGTTGACGGCGTCGGGCAGCTCGATCCTGCGCGCTCCGTTTCTGACCGCCCCCCGGCCGTAGTAGATCAGCAGGATCGCCTG
>NZ_DBFEGU010000171.1:0-6827 GCF_048329335.1 Eggerthella sp.
CGGCAAGGCCGAGGGCAAGAAGGATGCCAAGCCCGCCGAGGGGCGCGATCCCTCGACCGCGCCGCGCCGCGCGGCGCCCAAGCCCGCCCCCGCCGGCCCCTCGAAGGGCACGCGCGCGCTCACGGTGGTGGCCGCCGCGGCCATCGCCGTGTCGGTGGGAGCCACCGTGTTCTCCGGCATGCGGGTCGCGGAGTCCTCGGCGATCATCGCCAAGAACGAGGCGAATTCCGTTAACGTCGTCGTGACCAACCGCGACGTCGCCGCCGGCGAGACCATCACCGAAGCCGACCTCGAGACGCAGGCCGTCCCCAAGGCGTACTGCCCGACCGACGCCGCGACCAAGGTCTCGGATGTCGCCGGCCACACCTCGCTCACCACGCAGACCGCCGGGACCTCCATCTCGCTGTCCTCCCTCCAGGCATCGAGCTCGCCGGCGCACATCACGTCGGCCATCGAGGAGGGACACGTGGCCATCGCCCTGTCGCTCGACTCCTCCAAGAGCCTGTCGCCGCTGCTGCGCGTCGGCGACCGCGTCAACGTCATGGCCGTCGTCTCCGACGGCGCGACGTCGAGCGCCGAGACGGTGTGCGCCAACGTCAAGATCATCGCCCTCGATTCCGCCCTGTCCGGCTCGCCGGACGCCGGGTACTCGCTCGTGACGCTCGACGTCACCGAGGACCAGGCCGCGGCCATCGTGGCGAACCCGAACGTGACGCTCACGGCCATCCCGCAGACCGCCGAGGGGGCCAGCGATGCTGAATAGGGACCTCATCGCGCTCGAGCGCGCCGTATACCGCGCCGCGCGTGAACAGCTCTCATCCGACAACCAGACCGAGCAGCCCGACGCCGACGTGCGCAGTCGCGACCGCGACGCGGCCTCGGTCATCGGCCCCATCATCGACGACCCGGCTTTCTACCACCTCGTGCCCGAGCGCTTCATCGACCAGACCGGCCGCATCGCCGACGACGCCTACCAGGAGGTGCTGCGCGCGGCAATCAACGACCTGTACTACTTCGGGCCGCTCGAGGACCTGCTGTACGACGAGTCGCTTTCCGAGATCATGGTCAACGGGCCCGAGTCGGTGTGGGTCGAGCGCTCCGGCAGGCTCATGCTCACCGACGTCTGCTTCGAGGACGACGACCACGTGAAGTTCACCATCGACCGGATCGCCGCCGGCATGAACCGCCGCTGCGACGAGGCCTCGCCGCTGTGCGACTGCACCATCGTCCGGCCCGGCACGCCCTTCAACGGCTCGCGCGTCAACGCGGTGCTCAAGGGCGTCGCGGTCGACCACCACCTCATCAACATCCGCAAGTTCCGCAAGGACGCGCTCACCCCCGAGGCCCTGATGGCCAACGGGTCGTTCGACGGCCGCATGCTCGAGATCATGCGCGCCATCGTGCAGGGCCGCATGTCCACCATCGTGGCCGGCGGCACCGGATCGGGCAAGACGACGCTGCTCAACGCCATCTCGCTCTACATCCCGCCCGAGGAGCGCATCATCACCATCGAGGACACGCCCGAGCTGCGCCTGAACCAGCCGCACGTCGCCCGCATGGAGACGCGCGACGCCAACGTGGAGGGCAAGGGCCGGATCGACTACCGCGACCTCGTGACCAACGCGCTGCGCCAGCGCCCCGACCGAATCATCGTCGGCGAGTGCCGCGACGCGGCGGCCTTCGACATGCTCCAGGCCATGACCACCGGCCACGACGGCTCGCTCACCACGATCCACGCCGACAACTGCCGCGAGGTGCCCACGCGCCTGCGCACGCTCGTCCAGCAGGCTAACACCGGCATGTCCTCGCGCGAGATCCTTGAGTACATCAGCCAGGCCATCGACTTCATCATCTACACGGAGCGCTCCCACGGCGTGCGCCGCGTGACTGAGATCGCGGAGGTCCAGGGCATGCAGGGCGACGTCGTCACGATCGCCCCGATCGTCCGCTTCGAGCACGACCCGAACGACCCCGAGCACTCCGGCTGGTTCGTCCCGACCGGCGAGCGCTTCATGCGCCGCCATATCGAGAAGATGGCGAACGAGGGCGTCTTCGTCGATGACGACTGGTTCAACCCCCAGGCGGTGTTCTAGCATGGGCGGGTCGCTTTCCAACATCGTCAACCTGCTGCCGGCCCTGCCAGGTCTTGCGCTCGGCGTCGCGATGCTCGTCAGCGCGCGCCGCGGGCGCATCGCCCGCGAGCAGGCCGGCGTTGAGTCCGCAGACGAGCGGCCGAGCGGCAAGGTCGCCGCGGTGCTCGTCTCCGTCTGCGAGCAGGCGTCCCCGCAGCTGTCGGTCCAGGAGGCCGAAATCGTGTGGGCGGCGACCGCGATGCTGCCGGCGCTCACTGCGCTCGCGCTCGGCGTCGGACCCCTGTCGCTGCTGCTGCTCCCCGTCTGCGCGGCCGGGTTCCCCCTCTACCTCAAGGTCCGCCGCGACTCCGGCAAGAAGAAGTTCGAGGAGCAGCTGGGCCAGGCGATGCCGCTGATCGCGTCGAACCTGCGCGCGGGGTCGTCGGTCGCACAGGCCATCGGGCCGGTCGCCGAGAACATGAGCGACCCGATCAAGTCCGAGTTCAGGCGCCTGACCTCGGATATCCGCGCCGGAACCCCGGTACCCGAGGCGCTGGACAAGGTGGCCGACCGCACCGGAAGCCGCGACCTGCGCCTGTTCGCCACGGCCGTCGACATCTCGCAGCAGACCGGCGGTTCGCTGGCCGACATCACCGAGAACGTCGGCCAGACCGTCCGCGCCCGCGTCGAGGCCCGCAAGGCCATCAGGTCGAAGACCTCGCTGAACCGCATCGAGTCGCAGATCATGGTCGGCCTGCCCGTCTTCATGATGGCGGCGCTGCTCGCGATCTCGCCCTCCCACCGCGAGTTCTACAGCCAGCCCTCCGGCTGGGCACTTATCGCGCTGGCCGTCGTGCTGGACGCGCTCGCCTACCTCATGATGAGGAAGATGGGCGACGTCAAGCTCGACTAGGCGGCGCCGGATAGATTGGAAGCACTGTGAACATCGAAATCCTGCGCGGCGTCGCGCTGTCGCTGTGCGCCGCGACGATCGCCGGCCTGCTGTCATTTCTGGGCCTCAGGCGGCTCGGCGGCATCGAGTCGGGCCCGGTCAAGCGGCCGAGCCGGCGCCGGCGCGGCGAGACGCGCCTGGACACGCTTACCTACAGCGTCACGCGCTACGTCCCCATGAGCGAGAAGGTCGCCGACGCCACGCGCGACATGCTCTCGCGATCCGGCGTCACCATGTCCGCCGCGTCGTTCTGGGCCATCCGCGTGGCGTCGTTCTCGGCTGGCGCCGCCGCGGGGCTGATCGCCATGCCGCTCGTCGGAGGCGTGCAGGGGCTCGCAGCGGCGGGCGCGCTCGCCGTCGCCGGGCTCGCCGCGCCGCAGGCGTGGCTGCTCGCCCGCCGCGCCGAATGGCGCGACGAGCTCGACCGCCAGCTGCCCGACGCGCTCGACCTCATGGCCATCTGCATCTCGGCCGGGTCGTCGTTCGAGGGCGCGCTGGCATCGGTCGGCACCCGCATGGACGGGGCGATCGCCGAGGCCTTCGCCCGCGTCGCCAAGGAGGCCGCCTACTCGAGCCGTTCCGAGGCCCTGCTGGGACTGGCCGACCGCGCCCAGGTGAACTCGATCACCTTCTTCACGGCATCGCTCGTGCAGGCGGAGCACGCGGGATCTTCTCTGGTCGACATCATCCGCATGCAGGCGCAGTCCGTCCGCACCGAGCGCCGCCTGAGGGTCGACGACATGACCAACAAGCTGTCCACCAAGATGCTCTTCCCCATGCTTCTGCTCATGCTGCCCTCGATCATCATGCTCATGCTCGCGCCGATGATCCTACAGCTCGGTCAGTTCTTCTAACCTTCCGATCAAGGAGCCATCCGATATGAACGATAGATATCTCGACGAGGCCGTGGCCGTCACGGCCTCAGGCAAGAGGGTCCCGATCCTCACCCATACCTGCCGGGGCTTTCTCGAGCGCTTCTGCGGGCTCATGCTCAAGCGCGAGGTGCCCGAGGCCTGCGGGCTCTACTTCCCCGGATGCCGGTCGATCCACACCTGCATGATGCGCGTGCCGATCGATGTGGTCTGGGTTCGCGAGGGCGAGCCCGGCGAGCTCAAGGCGGTATCGCTCGATGTCTCGCTCAAGCCCTGGCGGTTCTTCGCCGCGCCGCGCGGTGCCACCGGCTGCGTGGAGTTCCGCGCCGGGTCGTTCGACCCCGCGGACAGGCCGGCCGAGATCGTGCGCCCGAAGAAGAGGAAATAGGCGATCACGCCCGCGATGCCGCCGTCTGCCTGTGTAGGCAGGCGGCTTTTGGGTATCGCGCCCGGTTTGCCTTCGCGTTTTCCATGGGTGGCGGCATGGAGGGACCCCATCCGTCCCGTAGGGCCGCCGGATGTGGGAAACGCCTCGCGGCCGGCTTCGGCGGAACGGGGCATGAGCCAAAAGGAGCTTGCCGAGGCGGCAGGCCTCACACCGGCCTCGGTGAGCAGGAACGTCAACGGCGAGCGGCTGCCGTGGCCTGCCACGATCGCCGCGGCGTAGCGCGCCCTCGGGGTCGAACCGTCGGACATCATCGGAACCTCCTGCGATCAGGAGCTGGATGACGCCGTGCACCACGTAGCCCGCAATGCGGACAGTCTCACGGAAGCGCAGCGCGCCGAGCTTATCGCCGCACTTGCGAAGCGCTAGGGAGATCGGCGGACGGCCGAGGTCGATATGCTCAAATATAGAATCTGAGGGCGCGTCTATACCTTGCCGGAGTTGGGTAAGATGGCCGTAGAAGACGATGCGTCCCCGTGTGAGCAACAAGGAGCGCGGGCGGCCTAGTTTTCAGCTTTGGTTAGATGCCCGGGCTCCACCCCGGGCATCTGCGTATCAACTCCGGTCCACCGGGTAGAATCACAGGTGAACGAAGCGGACCCTGCGCAGGTTGCTAGCCAGTTACGCGGGCGATGCGGATTTCAGGTTTAAAGGCCGGGCTGCACTCCCGGCCTTTTTCTGCGACAACCCCGTCGCCCGCCTGCTCGCGGGGTGCGTCGCCCTTCAATTCCAGCCAATCTAATATGGGCGTCTACCTGCTGCGTTGGGACGATTGACGATAATCCGTTGGGACGATTGACGGTAGCCCGTGGGCATGGCGTCCGGGTACATATCGCCCTTGGGTCTCCTGCGGATGAACGGGGCGAACGCCCTGTCGGTTTCGGCAGGGCGCCGCTTGCAATCGGAGATATGTTTTGAGGGAAGGGAGAGGGGCCGTTTTCGCCCGGCCCCGGGGCGCGCACCTGCGTTGCCCGCGTTCCCAAGGTGTGACAGCATAAGGAACGGGTTCCGCTTGCTATCGATTCTACCTTGTGGCGCGGCGTTCCATCTAGCGGCCCCATTTCTCCATATCCGGTCGAGGATGTAAGGTTTTTGCGGTCTGAGCGCATCTTTTAGGCAGTTGCGGGGTATACCTCCTGCCGAATCTGAAAGACCTCTGGAAGGCGTGAGCATCTATGAAGCCGATCATCGACCCTGCTGGCGAGCACGGCGCCCATATGCTTGACATGGGGGCGGTATAGTTGTTCGGATGGGAGTGCGACCCCGCGAGGGACGGGCGACCGACGATCGCCGAATACCGCGAACTGTTCTCGGGCAAGTTGGGCCATCGGGCGACTATCTCGGGGCACACGGGCTCGAAACGCGGCACCGCGGCGAACCTCGCGAAGGTGCGCTGCACACTCGCGCAGGTTTTCGACAGCTTCGCAATATTCAACGTGGATGACGGCAGGCACACGCAGCCGGGACGCCGCCGGACCCTGTGCGTCGATTTCGCCTCGGTCCATTCCGGCGATACCGTAGTCGAATGGCTCTAGGCGGGTCGCGACCGCGATTCCGCAGGACTGAAAGGAAACGACCATGACCGAGAAGAAGGCCGCCTTCGGGAACAACTTCAGCCCCGAACAGCGGGCCGCCGCGCTGAAGCGCGCCGCCGAGATGCGCGCCGCGCGCGCCGAGTACCTTGCCCGCGTCAAATCGGGCGAAGTGGCCATCGCGACCGCCCTAACCGAGGGCAAGGAAAACCCCGTCGTCGGGCGCATCAAGGCGAAGCGTCTGCTCATGGCCCTGCCGGGTGTCGGCTCGGCGAAGGCGCAAAGCGCCATGACCGCAATCGGCATCGCGGAGTCCCGCCGCGTCGCGGGCATCGGGCAGCGACAGGCCGAAAAGCTCATCGAACTTTTCGGGTAGATGCGCACGCTGCGTTGCCCCAAGGGGCAATGAGGAACCATATGCGAGGCCCTGGAGCCGTCGCCCATCGGGCGGCGGCTCTTTCCTTTCGCGTTCCAGGGCGTCTGGGGTGCGGATGAGTGCTTCCCGTTCGGGAAACATGAACGGGCGCGGGGGCGGTCGGGGCCGAGCGCGGATAGCATCGAGGGCGAATATACCCGCGGCGCCGGAGGGCGCCCGATGAAAGGACCGACCGCCATGTTGTGGAACTACGACGTCAGCGACAAAGAAGAAGCGGAGCGCATGGCCTCGCTCTACGGCGAGGACTTCACGCGTGCCGTCGAGCCCGGAATGGAAGTCGAGACCGACCGCAACCTCGTCCGACGCTGCGGCAACGAACTCGGCGTCGCCACCTGGGAGGCGTACGACTTCGACCCGGACACCTGGACGTGCGAAACCTTCTCGAATCGCGAGGCGGCCGAGCTCTGGCTTTCCGGGTCCCTTTACCTGGACGAGTGTAATGAGCTGGACGATCAGCTCACCCAGTCAGTCAAACGCATGGCCACGCTTGCCGCCAACATGTCCGGCGGTCGATGGAC
>NZ_DBFEGU010000172.1:0-3821 GCF_048329335.1 Eggerthella sp.
GGGGGGGGGGCTTCACCGAAGACCGATTTTTCTGTTGCTAAACTGAAACCGTGCTATTATCATGAGGACGGAACAGACGAGCGCTCCGGCTCAATTGAGTGTTGAAGAGATTCGCGACGAGCGAGACGGACGGTTAGGAAACGCATTTTCCCTATGGGATTCGACGACAACAACAGACAGACGGCTTCGGGTCGCCATGGTGCCTCCGCTTCGCGCGGAGGTTCTCACGCCTATGGGCAACCTCCCGCGGACGGTTTCGGTCAGGCTCCCCATGGCAGCCGGCCTTATCCGCAGGGCGGTGGGTACGCTTCGCGCCCGACGGGGCAGACGCCGTATCCAAACCAGCGACCGGCGAACTACGGCTACGCTTCGCAAGCTGACGAGATCGTGCGCGTGCGCAAGAAGCGCAAGAAGCACACCAAGCTGAAGCGGGCGGCGCTTATCGCGCTCGCCGTCGTCGTGGTGCTCGTGGGCGGCGTCGCCGCGTACGGCGCTTGGTACACGAGCAGCCTCGCCAGCAACATGGCGCTCGACGCTCAGGAGCAAAGCGAGTTGAGCAGCGTTCTCGCCCCCTCCGATTCCCAGATGGAGCCGTTCTACGTGCTGCTGGTGGGCTCGGACAACTGGGAGACGTACGGGGAGCGCTCCGACGCCCTCGTGCTCGTGCGCATCGATCCGGTGGGCCACGTCATCACCATGGTGTCGGTTCCGCGCGACACGCCGTACGAGTACAACGGCAAGGTCGAGAAGATCAACCAGATGTTCGCCGTGAACGGGGCGGCTGGCGCCGTTACAGCGGTGCAGGACCTCACCGGTGTGAAGATCTCCGACTACGTGGAAATCGAGTTCGCCGGGTTGGCCGAGTTCGTGGATTCGATCGGCGGCATCTACGTGGACGTGCCCTACACCATCGACTACCAGGTGTACACGCAGGATCAGGCGCCCGTCCATATCGAGGCCGGCAACCAGCTGCTCAACGGCGAGCAGTGCGTGGCGCTTGCCCGCATGCGCACCGCCTATGGCGACGACCAGGAGGCCATCCGCCAGTCGAACGTGCGCGCGATGGCCATGGCGCTCATGAAGAACGTGCTGCAAGCTCCTCCGGTCGAGATCCCCGGCCTGATCCAAAACCTCTCCCAGTGCGTGTCTACGAGCATCGACTTGCAGACGATGATCTCGCTTGCGACCGATTTCGCACAGGCGGGCAACCCCACCATCTACACGTGCACCGGTCCGTACAAGGGCGACTTCATGGAGGAATACGGCGGCCTGTGGCTGTGCTACGAGGATCCCGAGGGTTGGGCTACACTGATGAAGGCGGTCGACGCCGGCGAGAATCCCGAAGCTGCCGAGACCACCGTTAACGGCAAGTAAGCAAGCAGCGTACGTACGACGCTGAAGAGAAAGACGAACGAATGACACTGCTCGAACTATTCAAACTGCTGCGCAAGCACCTGGCCCTGGTGGTGGTGCTGCCCGTCGTGCTCGCGATCGCGACGGCAGGCTTCAGCTGGGGCCTCATGCAGAACCAGTACACGGCCACGGTGTCCGTGTACGTGCTGACTGCGAAGGACGACGCGAGCTCTTCGAGCACCACCGCGTACAACGACCTCACCGCCAGCCAGCTCATGGCGAACGACATAGCGACTTTGGCGAAGTCGGAGACCGTGCAGAAGCGCACGGCCGAGGCTCTTGGCATGTCTTCGCTCAGCGGATACAAGATTTCCGTCGAAGCGGGCACCACCACGCGCGTCATCAGCATCTCGGTGACGGCGGGCAAGCCCGATGCGGCTGCCATCGTCGCCAATGAGATATCCACCGTTCTGTCCACCACCGCGCAAAGCGTCATGGGCGTCGAGAGCGTCAACGTGGTCGACGCGGCCGAGGTTCCCACGGATCCCTCGGGCCCGCCGCGCGCCATGTACACGGCGGTCGCGTTCCTCGCGGGCATCTTCCTGGCAGTGGCCATCGTGGTGGTGCTGGATATGTTGAACACGCGGGTGCGCAACCCTGAAGAAGCTGAAGAACTGCTGGGCATTCCGGTCATCGGCCGTATCCCCACGATCAAGGGTTAGGAGGGTATAGGCCATGGCTAAGAAAAAGAAGCAGGCGTCCAACATGCTCGAGGTGCAGAACGCGGCGAAGACGCTTTTTGCGAACATCCGCTTCATGTCGCCCGACAACCCCATCCGCTCCATCGTCATGACGAGTTCGGTGCCGAACGAGGGCAAGTCCACGTGCTCCGTGGAGCTGGCTCGCGCTATCGCCACGTCGGGCAAGACGGTGCTGCTCGTGGAGGCCGATATGCGCCGTCGCACGCTTGCCAGCCTGCTGAACGTGCGTCCTGCGGCGGGCGTGTACGCCGTCCTCACCGATGCGGCACCGCTCAAGACGGCCGTCACGCCGACGCAGACTCCCAACCTGTTCTTCCTCGACGTCGAGCCGAACATACCCAACCCGGCCGACATCATCTCGTCCAAGCGGTACCAGAAGCTGGTTGCCACGCTGGAGGACAGCTACGATTATGTGATTTACGACATGCCGCCGGTCGGCACCTTCGTCGATGCCGCCATCCTGTCCACGTTGGTGGACGGCACGGTGTTGGTGGTCAAGCCCGGCTCGACGAAGCGTTCCGAGCTGGTGGACGCGTGCGAGCAGCTGAAGAAGGCCGATGCCAACATCCTCGGCATCTGCGCCACGTTCTGCGAAGGCACCGGTTCCGAATACTATTACGCGTACTACACCAAGGACGGCAGCCGCGTGAAGGATGACGGCGACGTTTCCGCGCTGCAGGCCGAGACGCGCACGCCGGTTCCCACGGCCGGGCGCCGTGCGCCCCGCGGTGCGCAGGGCAGCCCCGTTCCTGCAGGCGGTCGCGGCGGATTCGCTAAGGATCCCGTGGCAGGAAGAGGGCGTAGGGCCTGATGAGGGATTTGCATTGCCATATCCTTCCCGGCGTCGACGACGGTGCGCGCAACCTGGACGAGTCTCTGGCCATGCTGGAGGCCGCCAAGGCTGCGGGAATCACGTCTATCGTGTGTACCCCGCATGTGCGCGATCCCTACTTCGACTACGACGCGATGTGGGATGCTTACGAGTTGCTCGTGGCGCACGCTGACGGGTTCCCGCTGACGATGGGCTTCGAGGTGAACCATTCCAAGCTTATGCAATTGGGCATGGAATGGGCCGAGCATCTGCACTTCGACGGCACGAACGAGTTTTTATTGGAGCTGTCTACGAGGGCGGGCAAGCCCGACTTCGAGATATACGAACGGACCATCTTCGAACTGCAGGGGATGGGCTACCAAGTGATCATCGCTCATCCCGAGCGCTATCGCGCCATCCAGGAGGATGTCGAGGTGGCGCGCGGTCTGGTGAAGATGGGTTGCAAGCTGCAAGCGTCGGCCGATTTCATTGCCGGCGGTCGCATGGGAGCCGAGCGCAAGCCCGCCAAGCGCCTGTTCGACGAGAACCTGTACGCGTACATCGCAAGCGATGCGCATCGGGTGGAGCACTACGGCTACTTCGCCGAAGCGAAGCGGACGTACCGAACGCGAGGAGCGCATGCGCGTCTGTAGGTTCGGTTTGACGGCTTCCTGCCGTTAGGCCACAGGTTCGACCTGTGATCTAACGGCAGGAAACTGCACCGCTGCAAGCTCTGGATACGACAGGGCGATGTGTGAAAAACACGGCAGCATACATATCTTGAGGAAAGCGGGATCGTCGCTGGGTACGCGTTCCGGATCGATCAAGAGGATGCATATCGTTGTTGCGTTTTGGCCTGAATGGCTAGGGCGAAGCCGTATCTTTATTTCGTCTTG
>NZ_DBFEGU010000173.1:0-23704 GCF_048329335.1 Eggerthella sp.
CCGGAAGCGGTCGCGTACTTCCGGCCGCTCATCGAAGGCGAGCCGAAACTCGTCATGAAGGGCGGCATCCCCGCCACCATCGTGCCGTTCAACAAGCGCTGACGAAGCCGGCCCTCGGCGCCGCCCAGCCAGCACGCCGAGGGATCGACTAACGCGTCGCGCCCTGCTCCCGATTGCCGTTGTCGCCCGAAACGTGCGTTTTTTCGCTCAAAAGCGCACGTTTCGGGCGACAACGGTTTCGAGTTACCTCCCCCCCTACACGTCCCGTGTGCGCGTCCAGTGGCGCAGGTAGAGGGCGCCGATGAGCGCCGGCATCACGGGCGACGCCGCCTGGGCGACGAAGATGCCCACGTAGCCGAAGCCCAGCACGCCGCTCAGCAGAAACGCCAGGCCGAAGCGCACGACGAACGCGTCGATCAGCGAGTTCGCCAACACGAGCCGCGGCGTGCCCGCCCCCAATGCGAACGAGTCGAAGCTGTACATGGCCGCGTAGAACAGCCCGTTCACGCTGCACGTGATGCGAAGGTACAGCACGGCCGTATCCATCGTTAACGGCTCGGTCAGGCCGTACGCGACCACCAGCGCCGGCGCCAGCAACTGCACCGCGATCTGCACGCCCACGATCACGCTCACGTTGAACGTGGCGCCGATGCGCGCCACGTCGCGGGCCCGGCGCAGCTCGCCCGCGCCTGCGTTCTGCGCCGCCGCCGTGGTGATGGCCTGGCCGATGGCCCAGCACGGCAGTCCCGCGATGGTGCTGATCTGCAGGCCGACGCCGGCAGCGGCGGCCACGTCGGTGCCGTAGCGGTTCAGCAACCCGGTGACCAGCGCGTACGACAGGTTCACCACCGCCATCTGCACGGCAGAGGGAACGCCCACGCGCAGCACCTCGATCACGCTCGCTCCAACCGGCACGTCGCCGCTACGCGAAAACGCGCCGGCCAGGCGCCCGCCGGGGAAACGCCGCCGCACCACGACGAGCGCGCCGACGGCCGCCACGCTCTGCGCGACCACCGTCGCCCAGGCGGCGCCCACCACGCCGAGGCCCGCCGGTCCCACCAGCACCAGGTCGAGCGCCACGTTCACCAGCGCCGATACGCCCACCAGCTGAAGCGGCGTGCGCGCGTCGCCCTGCGCCTTGAGGAAGGCCGCTGCGGCGTTCATGAGGAACGGCCCCGCGCAGCCGCAGCACAGCACCACGGTGTAGCCGACGGCGCCTTCGAGCGATGCCGCAGGCACGGCGTTCGCCGTGAAGGCTGGGCGCGCCAACGCCACGCCCAGCACGGCGATGGCCGCCGACCCCGCCAGGGCCACCGCCAACGTGGCCGCGTACGCGCGCCGCTGGCCGGCCACGTCGCGCGCGCCCACGAACCGCGCGACGACCACGCCGCCGCCCGCCGTGAGGCCGATGACGAACGCGTTCACGATATAGGCGGCGTTCGTCGCGTTGCTGATGGACACGAGCCCCACCGGCCCCACCACCTGGCCGACCACCACCATGTCCACAGCCTGGTACACGTACTGCAGCAGGTTCACCGCCATGAGCGGCAACGCGAACGCCAGCAACCGCCTGAACAGCGGCCCTTCGGTAAAGGAAAGAGAAGCATCTGACACGATAGGTTCACCTCTGAGAATTCGGAATGCGGAAACGTAACGAAGCGCCCGAGGGCGCAAAAAAACGCCGCAGATGAATCATCACCTGCGGCGCTGAACGAGTCCGTCATGCCGGCATCAAAGGAAACGCGCGCCCGGGTTTCGCGCGGCGCGTCTATCGATGCCGATGAATATGCCCCTCGGCTCCGTGCGATGCTTCATCGGCGATCATGCGCGGAGCCGCTACTCTGCAAAGCTTCATGTGTGCCTTCTCGTTGAGGCGGATACAGCGTCGCCCAGCATACTGCGCGATGCCGAAGCGGTCAACCCGCCAGAACCTCCGAAGTTTCGGGCGACGGCTTCCCCACCTCGTCCAGCACGTCCTTTCCCCAGGCGCACATGGCGTTGAGGACGGGGACGAAGCTGACGCCGCGCTGGGTGAGCGAGTACTCGGTTTTGGGCGGCACCTGGTGGTACAGCTCGCGATGCACCATGCCGTCGGCCTCCAGCTCGCGCAGCTGCTGGGTGAGCATCTTGGGCGTGGCCTGCGACATGCGGCGTTGCAGCTCGCCGAAACGCAGCACGCCGGCCTTGCTCAGGTGCCACAGGATGAGCACCTTGTGCTTGCCGCCCACGATGTCGATGGTTGCCTCGACCGGGCAATGGTACGCGTCGGGACAGGTTTTCATGCGCAGCCTCTTCCGTCCAATACTTTCTTTTCGGGTAGTATATTCCAAAAAAGTATCTACTTGCCCCGCAGAAACCGAAGAGTAGTATGGAGGAAGAACGAACCGTCGCTCGCCTCAGAGATAGGAGCACCCATGTCGTTTCTCGATCTCGCCAAAAAGCGCTGCTCGACCCGCGCCTACCAGCCCGTCCCCGTCAGCCAGGAGCACATCGACGCCATCGTCGAAGCGGCCCGCGTCGCGCCGACCGCCGCGAACCGCCAACCTGTGCGCATCCTCCAGGTGACCAGCGAGGAAGGGCTCGCCAGCCTGGCGAAAGCCGCGAACGTGTTCGACGCGCCGCTCGCATTCGTCGTGTGCGCCGACGGCGAGAAGGCGTGGAAGCGTCCGCTCGACGGCATGAGCACCGTCCATGTGGACGCGTCCATCCTCACCGACCACATGATGCTGGCCGCCACCGACTTGGGCCTGGGAAGCGTCTGGATCTGCCGCTTCGACCCTACGGTCATCCGAGAGGAATTCGGGCTGCCGGAAACTTTGGTCCCGGTGAACATCCTGGCCGTCGGGCATCCCGCCGGCGAGCTGAAGAGCCCCGACCGCCACGCCACCGAGCGCATCCCGACAAGCGAGCTGGTAATCCACGCGTAACGAAGCGCCTTTCGAAGAGCGCAGGCCTTCTGCAGCACGGATTTTACGTCCCACCCAAAAGGATGCCATTGCAGAGCGAACCCATTTGTGCAGACACCGTCTGCACAAATTCAAAACCGTCCTACCGCGCGCCCTCCAGCAGGGCGTGAAGCTCGCGCTGGACGCTGCGGTCGACGTTCGTGCCGATCACCTTCGTGGCGATCTGCTTGATGGCCGACCGAGCGTTGCCCATGGCGACGCTCGTTCCCGCCATGCGCAGGATTTCGTAGTCGTTCATAGAGTCGCCGAACGCCATCATCTCGCTCGCCTGGATGCCGTGCGCGTCCAGCACCTGCTGGATGCCCGTCGCCTTGCTCACGCCGCGCTGCATGACGTCGATCCATTTACGGCCCGACGGCGCGAACACGAAGTCGTCGTCCAGCTCGCGCGTGAGGATGTAGGCCATGTCCATGACGGCATCGTCGCAATACACGGATGCTTTCAGGATGCTCGTCTGCGGCGAGGGCACGTCGAACACGCGCACGGGGTTCGGCAGGTTCTTGTCCACCTCTCGCTCGAAGCGCGCTTCGTCGTCCAACAAGTAGCTGCGCGTCTCGTCGAACAGCGCAAGGTGCATGGTGTCGAACATATCAACGACACGGGCCAACCGCTTCACGGCCGCATGCGAGAACACCTCCAAGTCGACCAGCTCGCCGGCGACCATCACCTGCGCGCCGTTCGACGCGACGAAGTCCATGCAGTCGACCACCGGTTCGAACAGCTCGTGCAGCGTGTCGAAGCGCCGACCCGACGATGCTACGAACTGGATCCCCGCATCGCGCAAACGCATAACGAGGTCGTACGAGCCTTCCGGCACGCACTCGTTTCCGTCGAGGAACGTGCCGTCCATATCGCTGGCGATAAGCTTGATCATCAGAAAGCCCTCCTTGAAATAACCGCGTGTTCCGATCATTGTACGACGCTCGCGTCAACCTGCGTGACCCTACACGACTACTTTGCACGAACTTGATACCTGTTTTACAAAACCCCAGTTCAAAATGCTTCGCACCCTGAGCGTGCGGAGAAAATCCCAAAACGCAACACCAGATTGGTAGAGCGGGCGGCTCTGCAACCGCATGATGGTAAACGCAGAAGCGCGGCCGCTCAGCTCCGCGCTTCGGGTATCATGCAATCGACCACGAAGAAGGGACCGCCATGAGTTTCGCCGACAACCTCGTGTACCTGCGCCAGCATTACGGCATCACGCAGGAAGGGCTTGCCGAGCAGTTAAGCGTGTCGCGCCAGACCGTCAGCAAATGGAAAGCCGGCACGAACTACCCTGAAATGGACAAGCTGCTGCAATTATGCGACCTGTTTCATACCAGCCTCGACGACCTCATGCGCGGCAGCGTGCATGTCGTCAAAGAAAACGACACCGAGCGCTACGACGAGCACATGAACCGCTTCGACCTGTCCATCGCGGCCGGCGTCGCCTGCATCCTGGTCGGCGTGGGTCTGAACGCGCTGCTTGAAGCCTTCGGCTGGCCGGATAACCTGCAGACCGTCGCCCTGCTTTCCTGCATCGTCATCGGCGTGGTAATCCTGGTCGTCGGCAGTCTCAACCACAGCGAATTCAAGCGTCGCAACCCTTCCATCGAGCCGCGGTACTCCTCCGACACGCTCGATCGGTTCGGGCAACGCTACCCGACGCTCATCGCCGTCGGCGTGGGTCTCATCCTCATCGACGTCATCATGCTAATCGGCCTCGTACCCGACAACAGTAGCTCCATGATCAACGGCGCATACGTGGAGGAGCTCGTCATGTTCCCCTTCATGCTCATCCTCGCCATCGCCATTGGCATTCTCATCTGGGCCTGCATGCAAAAGTCGAAGTACGACCTCTCCGAGCTCACCTACATCGCGCATCGCCGCAACCTGGGTGCCGACATGCCCTCTACCGCCGTCGTCAAGTCACCCGAGCAGATTCGCGCCGAACGCGTGATGGGCGTCATCTGCGGCTGCATCATGCTGCTGGCCACCATCGTGTTCCTGGTGTGGGGCTTCGTGCCGCTGTTCGACCAGATCGGCGGCTGGGACGGCATCGACAAGTTCGCGCTCAAAGACGCCATCCGCCGCGGCGCGGGCGGTTTCGCCATCAGCTGGATCGCCTTCGTGGTGGGCGGCATCCTGTGCGGCATCGTGTGGATGATCGGCAGCGTGGTGTCGAAGACCCAGGAAGACTGGATCGCCGAAGCGCGCCAGGAGGACGCCTGGGTGAAGTACGCGCAGCAAGATGATCCCTGGTCCCGGGGACCCGAAGACCCCGCGTCGTCCCAAACGCCGACCCCGTCGTCCGCCCCGCGCGAAGCCAACGACCCCGCGGGACGCACGTGGAAATAGCGCAGGACCGGCAATCGAAGCCTACTCCCCCAGCTTCTCGGCGGCTTCCATCCATTCTTCCTCAAGGGCATCGATCTGCTGTTGGAGATCGGAAATCTGGGCTTGGAAGTCGCCGAGCGCGGTGAAGTCGGTGGGGTCGGCGGCGGCCATGCTCGCGCGCACGTCCTCGATCTTGCCGTTGAGCGTTTCCACCTTGCGCTCGTTGGATTGCATGAGCTTGCGCAGGGTACGCTGCTCGCCGCCGGAGAGGCGGGAGCTTTCGGGCGATGCTTCGGTCCCAGATAAGCCCGAATCGGCGGCGTGCGCAGGGCGTTGACGTGCGGGACTGCCGGCCGCCATGGAAGAGGGGGAAGCGTCGGACAACCTCAAATACTCGTCCACCCCACCCGGCAGATGACGGATCTTCCCGTTCACCAGGGCGAACTGGTGGTCGGTGACGCGCTCCATGAGGTAGCGGTCGTGCGTGACCAGAAGCAGCGTGCCCGGCCAGGCGTCCAACAGGTCCTCCACCACGGCCAGCATGTCGGTGTCCAGGTCGTTGCCGGGCTCGTCGAGGATCAGCACGTTCGGCTCGTCCAGCAGGATCAACATGAGGGCCAGACGGCGCTTCTGCCCGCCGGACAAGTCCTTCACCGGCTCGTTGAGGTCGGCGCGCTTGAAGCCCAGCTTCTCCAGCAGCTGGGCGGGCGTCATCTCCTTGCCGTCCAGCATCGTGCGACGGCTGTAGCGGCCGATGACCTGGCGCACACGGTCGTCGCCCAGTTCGGACAGATCGTCCAGATGCTGCGACAGCACGGCGAAACGCACGGTCTTGCCGATCTTCACCTCGCCGGCGTTCGGGCGCTGCAGACCCTGGATCACGCGCAGCAGCGTGGTCTTGCCCGTGCCGTTCTCGCCGACGATGCCGTAGCGGTCGCCCGGGCCGATGATCCAGTCCACGTCGTCGAGGATCGTCTTGTCGTCGAAGCGCACGCTCACGTGCTCGAGGTCGACCACCTGCTTGCCCAGGCGCGCCATGGCCATGCGCTTGAGCTCCAGCTCGTCGCGCAAAGGCGGCACGTCGGCGATGAGTTCCTGGGCGGCGGCCACGTGGAACTTCGGCTTCGTCGCACGCGCCCGTGCGCCGCGCGAGAGCCACGCCAGCTCGCGGCGCAGCTCGTTCTGGCGTTTCTGCTCGGCTAGCGCGGCCACGCGATCGCGCTCCACGCGCTGCATGATGTAGGCCGAGAATCCGCCCTCGAACGGCTCCACCCGTTTATCGTGCACCTCCCACATACGCAGGCACACCTCGTCGAGGAACCAACGGTCGTGCGTGACCACCAACAGCGCGCCCGCGCCCTTTTTCCAGCGGGTTTTCAGATGGTCCGCCAGCCACGTGATAGCGCGCACATCCAGATGGTTCGTGGGCTCGTCCAGCGCCAGCACGTCCCAGTCGCCGATGAGCAGCCGCACGAGGTCCACTCGACGGCGCTGCCCGCCCGACAGCGTTCCCACCTGCGCGTCCCAAGGGATATCGCCGGCCAACCCGGCAATGATGTCGCGGATGCGCGCGTCGCCGGCCCACTCGTATTCAGGCAGATCGCCCACCACGGCTTGCCCCACCGTGGCAGCGGGATCGAGCGAGTCGGCCTGTCCCAGCACGCCCACGCGCACGGCGCCGTTGCGCAGCACGCGGCCTTCGTCTGGCTCCAGCGTGCCTGCCAACAGGTTCAGCAGCGTCGACTTGCCGTCGCCGTTGCGCCCGACGATGCCCACCCGGTCGCCCTCGTCAACGCCCAGCGACACCTCGGAGAACACCTCTTTCGTGGGGAAATCGACCCGCACCTTTTCGCATCCAAGCAGAAACGCCATCGCCCGCCATCCTTCTTCACGTAGTTCGGAAGGCCGATTATAGCGCATGGCGGGAAAGCGAGCCGCCGATCCACGAGAAGGCCGCCCTCATCTTGCGCCTCATGCCCATACGAAGCCTCGTCTCGAATCCCGACCCCAAGCAGGAAGACCGGCTCGCAACGCCCCGCCAGCTAGCGATTGCGTTACAATGGGGTCAAGCCCTGATCATCATGCAAAAGGAGGCGCCGCGTGGAACTCCTTGAATTCTCGCTGCTCATGCTGGCCGCCGTGCTGCTCTCATCCGTCATCGACCAGCTGGTTCCCAAAGTGTCATCGCCCCTCATCCAGATAGGGCTGGGCCTGCTCATCGCGCTGGTCATGGGCACGCAGATCAGCATCGCCTTCGATCCCAACCTGTTCCTAGTGCTGTTCATAGCCCCGCTTCTGTACGACGAGGCCAAAAACCTCGACAAGAAGGCGCTGTGGGAGAACAAACGCCCGGTGCTGTCGCTGGCCGTCGGGCTGGTCATCGCCTCGGCCCTGATCATCGGGTTCGCCGTCAACTGGCTGGTTCCATCCATCCCCTTGGCCGCGGCGTTCGCCTTGGGCGCCGCGCTCGGACCCACCGACGCGGTGTCGGTCGCCTCGCTGTCGAAGCAGGTGAAGATCCCCGCACGTTCGCGCAATATCTTGGAAAGCGAATCCATCATCAACGACGCCTCGGGCATCGTGTCGTTCCAATTCGCCATAGCCGCAGCCGTCACCGGTACATTCTCGCTGGTCGGCGCCACGGCGAACTTCTTCTTCGCATTCCTCGGCGGCGTACTCGTGGGCGTAGCGTTGGGGCTCACGGGCAACTTCATCGTGCGCCGCGTGCGCTCGTGGGGCCTCGAGAACACCACGTTCCATGTGCTGTTCGAGGTGTTCGTGCCGTTCATCGTGTACCTGGTGGCCAACGCGCTGGGCACCAGCGGTATCATCGCGGTCGTCGCCGCCGGCATTTTGAACGTCGTATCGCCGCGCGCCATCGGCCCGTCCGTCTCGCGCATGAATATCGTGTCCGCCAGCGTGTGGCGCGTGCTGACGTTCGCCCTCAACGGCATCGTATTCGTGCTTCTGGGTACTCAGCTGCCGCGCGCCATGCAGCGTACCTGGGAAAACGTCACCATCGACAACGACGCTCTCATCGGCTACATCCTGGGCATCACCGTGCTCATGCTGGCCGCCCGCTTCCTTTGGGTGCTTATCATGGAGCGCGTCCATCGCCAGCGCAGAGGCCGGATGACGTTGGATGAGCTTCGCTCGACGGCCATCATGACCTTGGCCGGCCCGAAGGGAACCATCACGCTTGCCGTGGCGTTCACTATTCCGTTCTCCATCCCGCAGCGCGAGCTGCTGCTGTTCCTAGCATGCGGCGTCATCGTGGTCACCATGCTGTTGGCCACGTTCGCCGTGCCGCTGATCGCGCCGAAGAAAGATACCGACGACGAGGATTGCTTCGACGAGGAGCAAGCCAATATCGAGATACTCCGATCGGTCATCGAAGAGCTGGCGGCACGTCAAACCGGCGAGAACCGCGCGGCCACGCAAGCGGTCGTCCACGGCTACAACGAGCGCATAGCCCGCCTGAAGAACAGAAGCGAACTGCCCGACGAGTCCATGACGCCCTTGCGCCTGAAAGCGAACCGGTGGGAACGCGATTTCACGCTCGATCTCCTTGAACGCGAGGAAGTGGATCAGCTGATAGGGTACCGGCACATCAAGCGCCTCTCGCGCACGGAAAATCTGCTGCGCCATCATGCCGACCGTGTGTCGCTGCAAATCGCCTACCTGCGCGTGCGCACGCTCGCTCACGCAGGATGGCATCGTATCGTGGAGGCGCTGCCCGGCGACGATCTCTCCGAGCGCGTGCAGGCCGAGCGCGACCTGCGCCTCCGCAGCAACGAGCACGTCATCGAAAAGTTGCAGGCGGAGCTCGCCTCTCCCACTTCGGAAGAGCCTACCGAGAACCTGAGCAAGCTGCTACTGGAATACCAAAGCCTCGTGCAAACCATTCACAGCGCCGCAAGCCCGTCCATCACCGTGCTGACCAGCACTGCGAACAAAGCCGTGGACATCCAGCGCCAAGGACTGCGGCTTGAGCTGGAAGCTATTCAGGCGCGCTACGAGGAGGGGGCGCTGCCCCGCTTCTCGTACAAACGGCTGCGCGAGAACGTGATGCTCATGCAAATCGATCTGGAGGACAACGTGTAGAACAAGACAAAAGGACGGAGTCAATGTCTCATTTTCAGGGGGACTTCGCCTCGGCTGCCCAGCTTGCGCATGCAACCCGCGCACGTAGCACGCGCCTCGCCTAGAACAGCAGCATCACCGCGACCACGAAAGCAGCCGTCACCACGAAACCGCCTGCGACGATGGCCCACACAGCAGGGCGCGCCCAGTTCAGCGTCCAACCGACGCCGAAACGCTCGGGCAGGAACAGGCTGGCATCGTCGGGGTTGCAGTAGAACACGCCGAACTTCCAATAACGGTCGTCGTCCACATGCAGCCGATCGGATGTCTGCATGTTCTTGAACACGCGTGAACCCGCCTGGCCGTACACGAGGCTGATCGCCATGGCGCCGACGCACAGCACGATAGCCGCGATCATGATGAAGACGGCTGCCTGACCCAGGTCGATCACGTTCATGAACGACAGCGGCATGGCGATCATGGCCACCGCTATCACCACGCCTCCCGCCACCAGATAGATGCTCTGCGCGCGGGCGAACAGGCCGTAGGCCAGCGCCGACGTGGCCGGCGCGCCGGGTTCGGCCCACTTCTTCGAACGAGCGATGGTCCAGTGGGAGAACACGAAACACGCGGCCATGAACCCCTGGATGAGTACCGGCATCCACAGGATGAGCGGGGTTTTCTCAGTCCAATCGTTCACGGTGCCGTCGAAGCCCATATGCATGGGAATCATGTCGGGCATATGCACGTAACCCACCGCGCCCACGGCGAAGGTGATGGCCATGATGGGCAGGTACAACAGGTTCCATTTGAGAGAGATGGCTCGCGGCACGGGCTGCTCGCCCACCACCGCGACGGACTCTTGCGCGTCAGCCGTCCAACCGCGCTTGGCTTTGTATGCGGACATCTTGGCGCGGAACGCCAGCATGAGCGCGTAGCCGCCTGCGGTCACCGCCAGCGACCCGACGATCAGCGCGCCCAGCACGCCGCCTGCGTTGCCCATGGCGGCGCTCGCGAAGCCGACGACCGTGAACACCGCCGTAGCCGACCCGACGATGGCGGCGTAGCGGCGCTTGAGTCCTACGACGTACGGATCGTGCTGCTCGGAGGTGGGAACGGTGACCGTGAACACCTCGCCGCGGCGCATGAGGTACGGGGTGATGGCCATGAACGCGCCGATGACCGGCATGAGCAATGCCGTAACGGCCATCATGACGGTCGGGTCGAACCCTTCCACTACAGCGCACCCCCTTTGAACGCCGGTTCGCACGAGGCGGCGCGCTCGATGTTCTCGCCCTGCGCGTCGCGGCTCGCTTGCGCAGTTCGGGCATCGGATCGTTCGCCCGCCCCGTAGGCGCGCGCGGCCTGGCGCTGCGCGCACTCCAGGAACTCGCCCCACGTGCCGCCGCGCGCCCGGTGCGCCAACGCCAGCTCGAACAGGCCGTCCTCCATCTTCGCCAGCTCGATTTGGGCGCGGTCGGCCCGATCGTCCTCGCACGGGTCGGCGATGTAGGCGCCCGATCGGCCGCGCATCAGCACGTAGCCCTCGTCGCGCAGCACGGCGTACGCCTTGTTCACCGTGTGCAGGTTGATGCCCAAGTCGCTAGCCAGCGCGCGAACGGATGGCAACGCCGTGCCGGGCACCAGCTCGCCCGTGGCGATGGCCGCGATGATCTGGCTGCGTATCTGCAGGTACAGCGGTTCTTCCGACTTCTGATCGATGCGAATAACCATACGCACGCCTTCTCCCTTTCGTTTCCTCGTCGTATTGTAGCGCTCGCAACCGAGAGGCGGCGATCGCGCAGGCGATTATCGTCTCGCGCATTCGTCCTCCGCGCCGCATTGAGCGGCTACGCCCTCAGTCCCCGCTTCACCGCGCCGCGGTACGCCGCGACGGAGACCGCGGCCGCCAGAAGCGCCAGCACGAGCGACGCGCCCACGCCTAGCAACGTCGTGACGCCCATGCCGAGGACGCAGAACACCATGCCGATCATGATCACGGCGAATACCGGAACGCCGCGCTTCACCGGCTCGTACACGCTGGTCCAGTCGTACTTCGGGCTGCGCGCGTCAAGCGCCAGCCCCAGACATGCCGCCAGCATGCAGGCCGCAAGCGGCATCGCGAACAGCGCTGCGACGGACAGGGCGTCGAGCGGCAGCGACGCCGCCATGAGCACGGCCGACACCGCGAGGCACGGCACGGCGATGGCCAAGTTGACGGCCACCTTCGCTCCCAGCACCGTCGCCGGCGGCACGGGGGCCGTCAGCATGAGCCAGCGCGCCGAGCCCTCGAGCGAAACCGAGGCGGCCGTCGTGGACGAGATAGCGCAGAAGAACGCGAGCGCCCACGGAAGCAGCGCGCCGACGAACGGCGCGTACGCGGGCGGCAGCAAATCGAGCGACAGCATCCCCGTGGCAGAGCCCACCGCCACCGCGACGGCTGCAACCAGCACCAGCACGTAGCCTATGCACGCGTTCATGAAGTAGATGGGCGTGGCGGCCAACAGCCGCAGCTCCTTCACCATGAGCGCGCGGAAGGGCGTGGACGACTTCGAGCGTGCAGCGTCCTTGCCGTCGAACGAGAACGTCCCGCGCGGTCTGGATGACATGAGCAGCGAGTTCACCGGCACGAATAGGAGCACGACCAGCGCAAACACTGCCGCCGCAGCCGCGATGTTGACCGCAGCGAAGGCGGCGAACTGCACGAGGTCGCCCTGCACGATGCCTGCAGTCGCCCATGCGGCCGGCGGGAAGATGGCCGCGAGCTGCCCCGTCAGCTGGGCGCCGAGCGCACTCAACGCCGCCAGGTCGTCGGATTGGCCGGACAGCGCGAACGAGCCGAACACCGCCGCCAGCGTGGCGGCCAGCGTCAGCACGATGACCGCGACGTTCGCGTGCTTGAAGCGCGAGGACACCGCAGCGATCAGCACCGCCAGCACGACGGCCGCGGCCAGGGGCAGAAGCGGCGCCAGCACGATGGACAGCGCCATGCACGCGACCCCGACCGCCGACACCCCAGCAGCCGACGCGTACACGGCGAAAGCCGGCACCATCACCAGCACGCCGAACAGCAGGCTCATGGCGTACAGCGACGCGATGCGCGACAGCACCACCGATGACGTGGGCACCGGAAGCGACATCACCAGGTCGTAGTCCTTGAAGCCGAACAGCACACCGTTCGTTTTGAGGAACGCCGCAACCGCGCCGGCGATCGCGCCCACCAGCACCGCGACCAGGGGAACGGCTTCGGCCAAGCCGATTTGGACGAGCCCCTGCGCCACGCCCGCCGAGTACGCCGAAGCGAACAGCACCACGGCCGCCACGACCAGCGCCGCAAGCGCCAGCGTGCGCTTCGCCTTCGCGGGGTCGGCGTGCAGCGTCTTGTTGATGCCGAACAGCCCTAGCAGCTGTATCTTCAACAGCAGAATGAACGGTTTCATGGCAAACCCCCTACGCGTTCCGGTCGATCATGTCGAGGAACACGTCCTCCAGGCTCTCGTCGCCCACCACGTCGGCCGTGGGGCCGTATGCGCGCAGCGTGCCCTGCTTGATGATGGCCACCTTGTTGCACAGCTTCTCCACCACTTCCAGCACGTGGCTGGAGAAGAACACGGCCGAGCCGCCGTCGGCCAGCTCGCGCAGCATCTCCTTCACGTGGAAGGACGCCTCGGGATCGAGGCCGACGAACGGCTCGTCCAGCACCAGCAGCGTCGGTTGGTGCACGAGCGCGCCGATGAGCACCAGCTTCTGGCGCATGCCGTGCGAGTACGAGGAGATGAGGTCGCCCAGCGCCGAGGTGAGGCTCAGCCGCTCCGCGTACGCCCGGATGCGGCGTTCGCGCACGTCGGCGGGCACCTCGAAGATGTCCGAAAGGTAGTTGAGGTACTGGATGCCCGTGAGGAACTCGTAGATGTCGGGGTTGTCGGGCACGTAGGCGATCATGCGCTTGCAGGCCAGCGCGTCGGTTTTCACCGACTGACCTGCGATGCGGATGTCGCCCTCGTCAAAGCCCGTCACGCCCACGATAGCGCGGATGAGCGTGGTTTTGCCGGCGCCGTTGTGGCCGACGAATCCGAAGATGTCGCCCGGCATGACGTCGAGCGTCACATCGTCCACCGCCCGCTTCGCGCCGAACGCCTTCACCACATGGTTGACCGAAAGCACCGGAGCGGCCTTCTTCTGTTCTGCCGTCATGCTCGCTTCCTTCCCTATCCGTGATCCGTTCGCGGCTGTTGACCTCCCCGCAGTTGTTTGTTATATTTATGCTATAACAGATGGAACAAAGATGCAAGAGGAATCCGTCGTCGCATTTCCTTGGCGCGGAGGCTCGCTTGCGGACGATGCGCGCGTGCCGCGCCGGTTCGTGACGTGGGCGGCGTGCGATCGACGAGGCGAGTGACGCACATATCCCGCACGAGCCTCCGCGCCAAAGAAGGCACGCCCCGATCGAGAAAGGAATGCATCGTGAAGAGGATCGCGATATTTCTAGCTGTTACGTTTATATTGACCTGGGCGTACGAGTTCGGGGTGGTGTATCCGATATCGTCGGGAGCGCTCGTGGGCGTTCCTCCGGTCGCCGCGCAGTTCGCCACCGGCGCCGCCATGTTCTTCCCCGCCCTGGGCGTGCTCATCACGCGCCTCGTCACGCGCGAGGGGTTCAAGAACAGCCTCATCAAGCCGCGCGGGTTCAAGAAGTCCCTGCCGTGGTTCGCCGTCGCCTGGTTCGGGCCCGCCCTGCTGGCCGTCATCGGCGCAGCGGCGTACTTTCTGGCGTTCCCGCAGGATTTCGACCCCAGTATGTCGACCATCGTCGCCACGCAACAGCAGGCCGCAGCGGCGGCGGGCGCGGGCGACGTCTCCGCCGACCAAGTGCGTGCCATGCTGCTGGCCCAGCTGCCTTTCGCCGTGTTCCTGGGCCCCGCGCTCAACATCTTCACGACGTTCGGCGAGGAATGGGGCTGGCGCGGCTACCTGGTGCCGAAGACGGCTGCGCGCCTGCGCATCGTGCCGACGCTGCTGGTCACGGGCGTGATCTGGGGTTTGTGGCACGCGCCGCTCACCATCATCGGGCACAACTACGGCGTGGGGTATCACGGCTGGCCGTTCACCGGCATCGCTGCCATGTGCGTGTTCTGCACGGTGCTTGGAATCTTCCTCACCTACGTCACTGTGCGCACGGGCAGTTGCTTGGCGGCGGCCGTCGGCCACGGTGCGATCAACGCGTTCGTCAGCGCGGGCATCATGTTCTCGCTCACGGGCGGCAACCCCTTCGTGGGGCCCATGCCCGTCGGCATCCTCGGTGGCAGCGCGTTCATCGCGGTCGCGGCCCTCATGCTGTGGGATATGCACCGCCGCGAGAAAGCCGGCACCCTCGCCATGCCGCAGGCGGGCCTGCCCGACGACATGACGAAAGCCGACCTCGTTTAGCGAGACAACGCATCATCGCCCGTAAAACACGGTTTTCGCACCTGAGACGTGTTTTTCGGGCGATGATGGGCCGCGCACGGCTCCGCTCGCTGCGATCGCGCATGTTTCGCAGCTAGCGTACCTTCGCCACGATGAAGCCCAGGGTGGCCACGGCCATGACGGCGGAGAAGCCGAAGGCCAGCTGGTAGGCCAGCGCGGGGTTCGCGAGCTCCGCCGCAGACGCGCCTGCCACCGCGATGAGGAACACCATGACCGACGTGCCCAGCGACGCGCACGCTTGGCGGGCCGAGATGCAGAACGACGAGCCGTCGGCCACGATAGGCCGCGGCAGCTGCGCGAGGCTCCACGACGTGAGCGGCCCCACCAGCCCCGACACGCCCACCGCACGCACGGCCTGGCACAACGTGGTCACATACAACGGCGTGTCCGCATCGAGAAACGACATGAGCACCGCGCCCGTCGCCAGAAACGCGCCCGACACCAGCGCGACGGGACGCACCCCCACTTTGTCGGTGAGCACGCCCGCCAGCGGGTTCAGCACGAGCGCGGCCACGGTGCCGGGCAGCAGCACAACCCCGGCTTCGAGCGCGGTTCCGCCGCACAGCCCTTCCACGTACAGCGGCACGATCAGCGTCACGCCCATGAAGGAGGCGTTCAGCAGGTTCTGCGCAATGAAGCCCGCGCGATACTGGCGCGATGAGAAGATATCCATGCTGATCAGCGGGTCGTCCACCCGCTTCTGCCGCCGCACGAACAGCACGAGGAACAGCGCGCCCAGCACAAGCGGAGCCCAGATGAACGGGCTTTCGAACGAGAAGCTGCTCGCGTTCGAGAACGCCAGCAGCAGCCCGCCGAACCCGAGCGTCGACTGCGCGAGCGACACCACGTCGAGGCGCGCGCTCTTGTCGGGAGCCGCCGAGGGTTTGATGGCGACGGCCGCCGCAGCGGCAAGCGCCAACATGATGACCACGAGCAGCACGAAGAAGCTGCGCCATCCCAGCGAGAAGCTCATCGCCCCGCCGATGGTGGGACCGATGTTCGGCGCGAAGCCCATCGCGATGCCTGCCACGCCCATGGCCGTGGCCTGACGACCGCGCGGGAAGCGCGTCATGGCGATGGTCTGCATGAGGGGCATGAGCATGCCCGTGGAGATAGCCTGGAACACGCGGCCCGCCAGCAGCACGCCGAAGTTGGGAGCGAACAGGTCGGCCAGCGCCCCCACCAGGAAGAACGCAAGCGCGATGAACACGTGCTGGCGCACCGAGAAGCGTCGCGAGAGGAACGTGGCCACCGGAACGGTGATGCCCAGCACCAGCATGTAGCTGGTAGTCAGCCATTGTCCCAAGTCCACCGTCAGGCCGAACTGCAGCATGATGTCGCCCAGCATGGCGTTGACCGCAGTCTGCGAGAGGTTCCCCGACGCCGACGCCAGCACGACGATGGCGAACAGCGCGTACACGCCCATCCGCTCGCTCTTCACTCGTTTCATGCCCGCATGTCGCCTACCCTCCGTTTCCCACCAGCGCATTCCAGTATATCCCAAATATGCGCGAACGCAGGAGGAGCCTCTCGCGCTTCGCGATGCAAAATCGCTAAAGCGCACGAGGCTCCTCCTTGGACGGGTCGCTTGAAAGACATGCGTGCGGCCATCGGATCATCTTAGCGAACAACCCGAAAGCAATCGACTCCGGAAACGCCTATCGCTACGAACGAGCGAGTGCGCTTCTAGCCGATATCCTCCCGAACGCACCGCACTCCCCCACGTTTCCACCTCCTTGGTACAGATGGCCCCAAATCGAGCCGAACTCACCGGCAGAATACAATCCCGGAATAGCCTGCCCGAACGGGTCGAGAATCTCGCCCTTTTCGTTGCGAACCGGACCGCCATCGGTATTGAGCAGTGCAGGGACGCAAAGCATCGCGTAGTAAGGAGGCTGGTTCAAACCGGTGAGCGTGTCAGAAGGACGGTAGAAAGCGAGATCCTCTCCCTTGTCCACAAACTCGTTCCATTGCTTGACCGTTTTCAGCAGCTCGTCTTCGGGAACTTCGATAACCTTGGCAAGCTCCTCGAGAGTGTCCGCTGAAACCGCCCATCCGTCACCGACGGGATCGGTCGAAGTCTCTTCCGGACACGCACCCGCGTCAAGACCCGCCTGATCGAATACGAACCAACCCTTTTCCGGCAAGGGAAGGTGCGCCATATCTCCACCGAACTGCGTGATGCCGTGTCGGTAGCCGACGTTGCGAGTTATGTCGGTATCGGGCAGCGCATATTTTTTGAAATTGCTGCATGCGTCGAAGTCCTGGTAGAACCTTCGTCCGTTCACGCCGACGGTGATGCCGTGCTGCTTCACCGTAAACGAGTACAACGTCGAAACGAACCGGGTGTTCTCTATGTTGCGCAAAGAGAGCCAGTATTGGGCGCCTCCGTGCATATGCCAGAAGTCGGCACCCGCTTTCATGCAGATACGATGCCCGTCGCCAGTGTTCGCCTTGCCTGCATACGGATAGCCTTTGACGCCCGTATAGTCGCGAAGCATATCCGGGTCGCTTTCGAAGCCCCCCGTGCACATGATGACGCCTCGCTTCGCACGGTACGATTTGCCGCCCGCCACAACGCCCGTCACTTCGCCCGTTGAGGCATCGCGAACAAGCGACTCCAAAGGCGTGGAAGCCTTGTACTCTATCGTGTCGTTGCGCTTCTTCATTTCGGAAAACAAGAACTCATGGATATGATGGGGCTGATCGCCCTCCGTTTTGAAGAGAAGGAAGCCCACCGTGTTGTCGTCGGGGTACTCGGCGTATTCGTTCGTCTCCTCCCCCGATGGGTCGGGTTCGTAGATGTTCAGCCACTCTTCCTTAGCCCCCAAACCCAAAATCCAGTTCAGGTTTTCCTTCGATTCTTCCACGAACGCCCTGATGGTTGCTTCCGGAGTGCTTTCCCCTATAAGGTGTCCCAAGTAGTTCATCGGGCCGTCGGTTTCGTCGAAATACAGCTGCCAACCCGCGCAGAACGGGCTGTTCCCGTTCGGAAGCGAGTCCTTTTCCACGACAAGACAGGAAGCCCCGTCACCCTCGTCCGCCACCGTTATCGCAGCAGTAAGCCCCGCAATGCCGGCACCCGCCACTATGACGTCGTACTCTCCGTCCCATTTCTCATTGGAAGAAGCCGAATCGGCTTCCCCGCTGGCGCACCCCGCAAGACCGAAAGCGGTAGCCCCGGCCAAAGCCAGACCTGCCCCCTTCAAGAAATTGCGGCGCGTTGTCTTGGTTCCCTGCTGATTCTCATTCGTCATCGCGCATTCCCCCTCCATATCTCATCCCTTTCTGCATCGATCGCTAGCCTGCCGAAGCCAGCGCCTCGACAGACGGCAAGGCTCGCTTCCGCAACCTGCCGCTTCCACTTTTACCCTTCCTCCCGAGCCCGTTCATCCGACAAACTGTCCGAACGAGGTTGAAACGCATCCCCGAACCGGATGATTTTCGTCCCGGACGCACTATGCGAGGCAATATCGCTATCTGCGCGCTTACCGCGAGAACCTCGATGTTCTATAGTGGATCGAACCAGAAACTGCACCGTCTCGAACCAGGCACGACCAAGAAGAGCGGCACGCGTTTTCGCGCGCTAGCGTAAGGCCTGAATCGGACGCGACGCGATAAACGGTCAACGGTTGGTCGTTCGAATGAAATCAGGCTTCCAAATCTCTCTGGAATGCAGAAAGGCGCCCATGAAGAACGTCACGCCCTATTCGCTCGATGACGAAGCTGTTCGTTCGGATGCAGCCGTCTCCGTCATATCTTCGATCGGATTGACTGCCGTGATAGTATGGGCCGACCTCTTGGGGCACGGATTCGGATTCGCACCGTCTTCGTCGATTATTCAACAGCTGGGAAATGCCCGTCTTTTCTTTCTCGTAGGATTCACCCTCTGCGCCATAGGATCCGTGCTTTTAGCGAGAGCTCCACAAAGAAAAACGCAGGTGCTGACAAAGGCGGCTCCGACAGCCGCTTTCCTTGGAACAGGACTATACGGCTTCGCCTACCTGCAAACGGCGCTACCGTCGGAGATCATCGCGCTTCTGGGACTCGTCTGCTGCGGCGCCGGATACTACGCGACGACTTTGCTCATATATTGCGAACTCGCAAAAACGAAACGCCTCGTCATGGCAATAGGAGCCTTATCAGCGAGCTTGATTCTCAAAACGATCGTCGGCTCGGAGTTAAGCACGGCTCTGACCTCGTCGGCACAAGTGGTTTTTGCTTCGATTCTGCCTTGGGTCTCCTTCGCGTGCCTGGAGGCGCTCAAGCGCTTCGGCACATCACGCTATCTCGAAGCATACCGCTCTCGCCCACTTTTGACGAAAAAAGGTATGTACGACCTCGTGTTTCTGCTAGTAGCCGTATCGTTGATACTGGCGGCTCTGAGAGGCACCAGCCATCTTGGACTCTGGGGAAGCAACCATTTGGGATCGCCCGTCTCAACTCCGGCAGGCTACCTCACAGTCGCCCTCGCTTTGACTGCTTGCGCATACCTCACCCTGCTTCGCAACAGCAATAATCAGATGCTTGTTCGATACCAGCCTGCGTTCCTTGTCCTAGCCGGAGGCTTTCTCATCTACGTTCTTCAGAATGAGTACGTTTTCGCACGGATCGCAGATCCCGTGTTCGACTGGCTCTACCTGACCGTAGAGTTGTTCGGGCACCTGCTCTCGGGAACCATGATCATCACCGCCATCCGCTCGGCATCGGCGCCGGCCTGGCTGTTCCAAGGAATAAGCGATTCAGCTTTCGGCTTAGTCGCTGTACCATGGCTGCTCCTCGTTCAGGAAGCTCATGTCGATATCAGAATCCTGATGGCCGTAGCCATCTTCCTCGTGATGGTAGCCGCCATACGTCCCATGAGCACGCGCCCCATGGAAATCGAGCGCTCGCTCTCTTTGTCATCTTGCGAAGGCGCAGCGGAGCTTCAAGGCGATCGTTCGACAAGCGCAAGCGAGCCAACAGAGCGCAACGAACCCTCGATAGAGCAACGCGTCAGCGAAACCCTGACGAAATACCATCTGGAAATCGCGAAGCGGCACAATCTTTCCTCCCGCGAAAGCGAGGTATTCCTCCTTTTGGCTCAAGGCAGAAGCCGTCCTTATATTTGCGAGGTATTCTGCTTGTCCGATGGCACCGTCAAAACGCATATCACGCATATCTACCGCAAATTCGATGTCCACAATCGACAAGCTTTCATCGACCAAGTTCAGAAAGAGATCGCGGAGCTCGACATGCGCAATGGACACCAAAGCGCATAGCGCCAAAACTCAAACGAGCAGCAGGCACGGACGCCAAACGCTGTCCCCGAATTGGCAGCCATGACAAAATTAGCTTCGGCGAACTCGCGTTGGGATCTTCACGACCTGGCCTTATGTCGTGCATCCGCCCTGGCATTCAGTCCAACCCGTCCAAAATCGCCTCCAAAATTGCCACAGCTTGCCATTTGGGGACAGCCAACGAGGACGTCCTCCGACGCAATTACGCCGCTGCTTTGGCGCGCGTCGACATCCTTGCCCCCATTGCATGATAATGCCAGTTCAGCTATATTTAGTATTGCTAGGCTATAGAGGAAGGGAGCGCACATGGCGGAAAACGATACCGACCGAAACGAACCATGCGATCCCGACATCGACGATACAGCCGCTGCGCCCGCCTACCGCATGAGCCGCGGACGCGTTGCGCTGCTGGCGGTGCTGGCCATCTTGCCGGTCGTGTTGACCGCGCTCGCCCAACCGTTTCTGCCGGATAGCGTTCCCCTGCACTACGGAGCAAGCGGCCCGGATCGATGGGGATCGAAAGGCGAGCTGTTCGTTGCCGCCGGCATCATCACCGTCATCGCGTTCGTCCTCGTGACGGTATACGCCGTGGTCGAACATCAACGAGAAACGGGGCGGGAGGATTGGCTCGTCGTCGACGGTCCCGTCACCAGCATGTTTCCCGTCTTCTCCATCTGCCTTGCGATCATTGATTGCCTCGACGCCGCCTACGTCTTCGCCGCCTTCCAGCTGGGAGGCTTCTCGATGCCAGAGAACATGGGCTCGCTCATCGGAGGGATCGTCTGCCTCGTCGTGGCGCTCTCCCTACTCACGCCAGCCCTGTACATGCTGATCACGGGCAAGGGCCTCTCGCTCGTGAACTTCCATCCCGGAACGAGCGACCTCGAGAAACGCACCGGAGCCGACAAACAGCAGGCGCGCGCCATCGGCGGTTTGCTGCTATTCCTCACCGTCATCGTCCTCGTGGAATTACTCGTAACGGTGAAATGAAAACGCACCCGCCACTTTCGACGGGTGCGCGCTAGTTGAACGCTTGCTGGGTCTTCTCCAACCCTACCTGCACCAAGGACAACGCCGCTTGTGCGCCGCGGTCGGTGGCTTGGGCGAAGTCGTCGGCCGCGTCCTTCTTCGGCTTCGACAGCACCCAGTCCACCACGGGCATGCGTCCCGGCGGGCGCCCGATGCCCACGCGCACGCGATGCCAGTCGCGCGTTCCCAGCTTGTCGCAGATAGAGCGCAGGCCGTTGTGCCCCGCGTGCCCGCCGCCGAACTTCACGCGCACGGTACCGGGGTCGATGTTCAGCTCGTCATGCACGACGATCAGGTGCTCAGCATCCACGCCGTACGCGTTCATCAGCTGCTTCACCGGACCGCCCGACGTGTTCATGTAGCTTTGCGGCTTGGCCAGCACCAGGTCGTGATCGCGATACACGCCTTTGGTGGTCAGCGCGCCGCATTCCGTCTTCCAGTAGCGCGCGCCCACCTCCTCGGCGATCAGGTCCACGGCGTCGAACCCGGCGTTGTGCCGCGTATGCTCGTACTCCTCGCCCGGATTTCCCAGGCCAACGATCAAAAACATCGGACCCTACTCGAACAGCGAGGCAACGGAGCCGTTGTTGTAGACGTTGCTGATGGTCTTCGCGAACAGCGGGCCCACGGACAGCACCTTCACCTTGCCGGTCTGGCGCTCCAGCGGCACGGGCACAGCGTTCGTCACCACCACTTCCTCGATGGACGAGTTCGCGATGCGCTCGTACGCCGGGCCGCTGAACAGGCCGTGCGTCGCGCACGCGTACACCTTCTCGGCGCCCTTCGCCTTGAGCGTGGTGGCGGCGGCAACCAGCGAGCCGGCCGTGTCGATCATGTCGTCGTTCAGGATGCACACCTTGCCGTGCACGTTGCCGATGAGCGCCGTGATCTCGGCCTGGTTGTGCTTCGGGCGGTCCTTGTGCATGATGGCGATGTCGCAGTCCAGCATGGTGGAGAACTTCTTCGCGGCCTTCGCGCGGCCCACGTCGGGCGACACGACGCACAGCTTGTCCTTGTCCAAGCCCATGCTCTGGAAGTAGTCGACGAAGATGGGCATGGCGGTCATATGGTTCACCGGCAAGTCGAAGAAACCCTGGATGGCGTCCTGGTGCAGGTCGATGGTGATGACGTTGTCCACGCCCGACGCGGCCATGAGATCGGCCACGAGCTTGGCGGTGATAGGCTCGCGCGGGGCGGCCTTGCGATCCTGGCGCGCGTAGCCGTAATGGGCCACCACCGCCGACACCGAGCGGGCCGAGGCGCGCTTGGCGGCGTCCACCATGATGAGCAACTCCATGAGCGCGTCATTCACGTCGTAGCCCGCGCCGCTGCACACCGATTGGACCAGGAACACGTCCGCGCCGCGCACGCTTTCCTGGTAGCGCGCGTAGATCTCGCCGTTGGCGAACTTCTCAAGCTTGACGTTGCCGAGCGACACGTTCAGATCCTTCGCGATCTCCTCGGCAAGCTCGGGGTTGACCGACCCCGAGAACAAGGCCATGCTCTTCTGCACTTCCGTCATGTGCGCGCTCCTTCGCTTCACCCTCAGGGCCGCCGCACCGCGCAGCCGTCGCCCCCTGTCTCATCGGCACTATTGTATCCGCACGCGTCGCGCACGCACAGGGTGAACTTCGGCATCTTCGCAGATTGACCGCAAGGTCTGACAAGAGGCAAGCGCCCAACTCCGGACGGAGAACGCTCAGCGCACGATCTTCCCGTCCTCGATGAGGCTTTGCAGCTCCTGCTTGGAATGCACGCCCGCCTTCGCGTAGACGTTGCGGATGTGGCTTTTCGCCGTGTTGAACGAGATGCCCAACTCGCCTGCGATGTACTCGATGGTATAGCCCTTCCCCAGCAGGAACAGCACGTCGCGCTCGCGCAGCGACAGGCCCGCCTGCTCGGCCAGCGCGTTGCAGCTTTTCGTCCAGGCGCCCTCGCGCGGCGCGCCGTCGCCGTCGCTGGCGCCCCCAGCGCCCTCCGGCCCCCTGCCGCTAGGGAAGAAATCGCCCGTCCCCTGGTCGGTCTGGGCGTTGCGGGTCTTCCTGAGCGCCATGCCGATGGTGCGCTCGTTGAGGATGACCATCGACACCACCAGCAGCACGAACACCATGCCCATGGCAAGCGCCACCATGTTGCTGGGGTTCTCCACCAGCACGGGCGCCAGCGACGCCCCGGCGAACCAGCCCACGGTGGTGCCCGCCGCCGACGCGCCGCGGCCCCACCCGAACACGCGCACGTACGACAGGTCGGTGCGGTTCGCCACGTTGGCCAGCAGGCACCACACCATGAGGATGAACAGGTTGTACGCGATGCTCACAAGCTCGCCCTGGATGACGCCCAGGCCGCCGAACAACGGCACCACGAGGTTGCCCAAACACGTGAGGATGATGATGGGATAGTACAGCTGGCTGATGTCGAACTCGCGCACCAGCAGCCCCACCAGCACGAACAGCAGCACGGCCGCGCACGCCGTGGCAAACACGATGATCACGCCCTGGTCCGTGGCCGCCGACAGCGGCTGCTGCAGCGCCATGAACCCCTTGATCACGCCCGCGATCACCG